>JAZUGD010000050.1:0-11035 GCA_045641025.1 Eubacteriales bacterium | reverse complement strand
TATGTTATAAGATAAAGCCTACCCGTAGGGGCGCGCATTGCGCACCCGTTTTTCGGTATTGCAAAGCGTTCGGGCGGGCGTACAATGTGTATAGTGCAGTAAGATAGTAAACAGGTAGTGCAATAGGATAGTAAACAGTTTTGTGATAAAATAAAAGGCAAGAAAAACTCTGAAAAGGAGAAAAGAAATGCCTTGGAAGGACAAAACTGTGAAAGAATTAAGAGAAGAATTTGTAATAGCGGCAAAGGAAAGCAAAAACTTCAGTTCATTATGCAGAGAATTCGGAATAACACGAAAAACGGGATACAAATGGCTTGAAAGAGCCACAAAAACTGAAGATTTGTCGGACAGAAGCCATGTACCTTTCTCGGTGCCGGGAAAGACACCGTGTGAAATTGAAAACTTGATAATATGCCTTCGCAGTGATAATCCGGGCTGGGGAGGCAAAAAGATATTACAGGTGCTCGAAAATCAAGGATATGAAAATCTTCCGTGCGTCCGAACAGTAAACAACATTCTCAAAAGGAACAACTGCATAAATCCGGAAGAATCATTGAACCACATCCCGTTTGTAAGATTTCAAAAAGAAAACTGTAATGAAATGTGGCAAACGGATTTCAAAGGTGATTTCCCTCTGCTTAACGGAGAACGTTGTTTTCCGTTTGATATTATTGATGATTGCTCCAGATACTGCTTAAGATTAGAAGCAAAAACTCATGCACAGGGCGTTAAAGAAAGCTTTGAAGAAACGTTTATCGAATACGGTATGCCGCGAAGTATATTATCCGATAACGGACCTCAGTTTGCAGGATTCAGAGGCGGATATACACAGTTTGAAAGATGGCTGATGGATCTTGACATTGTACCCGTTCACGGCCGTATAATTCATCCTCAAACGCAAGGTAAAATCGAACGTTTTCACCGCAGTATGAATGATGAATTGCTGAAACATAACGAATTTACCGACTTTGATGAAGCTGCATCGGCGTTGAATTGTTGGCGGGATAAATACAACAACGTTCGTCCTCACGAAGCACTCGGTATGAAATGTCCCGCAGACGTTTACATATCGAGCAGCAGAAAATATCCGAGTAAGATAAAAAATTACGAATACAACGGCATCTACCGTCTGATAAAGGTGAACAACTGGGGGTATTTGCGTTTTGATGATATTAAAGTATATTTAAGCGAGACAATGGCAGATACAAGAGTTGAAGTACGGGCTACGTATGACGATGTTTTCGACGTCTATTACAGAAACTTCAGAATCGCTCAAATTGATGCGTTTGAGAAAAAGCTGATCAACCGGCATATTTCCCGTGCCGAGGCGCCGAACATTTGATAAATTCACTCCGCTTCGCTCCGTTCGTTTTTCAAATGTTCTTGATAACTGTAAACTGTATACAATCCTCTTGCACATCTGTTTACAATCTTGCTCTTGACACAATGTACGCCCCTACGGTTTGAAATTTTTCGTTTTGCGGAGCAAAACCACATTAACTCTGCGTTTTGCGTTCTGCGTTCTGCGCATAAGAAAAAGCACCCTTGCGGGTGCTTTTTCTTTATGCGCTTTCGCCGTTGTAACGGCTGATTACTTCGTTCTGTGCGGTACGGTCAAGCTGTACGAACTGAATCGAGAAGCCGCCGATACGGACGATGAGGTCGCCGTGTCTTTCGGGGTGCTCCTGTGCGTCGAGCAGGTCGTCGAGGTTGGCGGTGGTTATCTGCGCCATCTGACCGCCGTTCATGAGATATGCTCTTACGGTTGCGCCGATATCCTCGCGGAGCGCGGGGTTCGAGAGCAGCTTGGTCGTAAGAATGACGTTGAGCGTGGAGCCGCCGACGCCCTTCTCGAGCGGGAGCTTTGCAACCGACGCAAGCATCGAGGTTGCGCCCTTCTTATCAGCGCCCGGACGCGGTCCGATACTGTTGCCGAGAGGCTCGCCGGCAAAGCGTCCGTCGGGCATAGCGCCCATCTTTCTGCCGTATGCGATACCGCCCTGAAGAAGCGAGCACGCGCCGGTGTAGATACCGCCGCGAACGGAACGGTATTTGCCTATCTCAGTCCAGAAGAAGTCGAGCACACGTGCCGCCATGGCGTCTGCGTCGGGGTCGTCGTTGCCGAACTTCGGTGCCATATTGAGAAGCATCTGACGCTCCTTCTCGTAGCCCTCGAAGTTGGCCTTGAGCATGGTGATGAGCTGTTCCTTCGTGATTTTGCCTTCATCGAAGACGAGCTTCTTTATGGCGGTCATGGAGTCCGCAACGGCGGAGGTACCGCACGTTTCGACTACGCCGTAGTTGTATACGGGGCCGCCCATATCGTGGTTTTTGCCCTTCTCGAGGCATCCGTTGGTGAACGGTGTCTTTACGAGCTTTGCAAAGTTAGCCGCTCTCATCTCCTGACCCAAATCACAGAGATGCACGAAGATTTTCGTGAAGTATGCAAGCTGAGTCTCAAACGCGGAGAAGAATTCCTCGAACGTTTCGCAGTTTACGAAATCGGGAGTGACGGGGCCTATCTGCACGTCAGCGGACGGGCTTCTGCCGCCGTAGAGTGCGTACTCGAATACCTTTGCCACGTTGAACACGCCGTCCTCACAGCCGGTGTTGCTCTGTCCGGGAATCTCGATTTCCTGACAGCCGAGCATGGAATAGTCACGTGCGTCCTCAAGCGGAACCTCGAGGTTCAGAAGACCCGGAATTACGGTTTCGTCGCTGACGACGGTCGGGTCGGACATTCCCTCCGACCACAGAGTCGTAACGAGGGACATAATCTCCTTCGGCGAGTTCTTGTGGAAACGCACGGACATTCTCGGGTGAGTGTCGTGGATGTTGCGGAGTACCTGAAGCATAAGGTACGTAAGCTCGTTCGTGGCGTCGCTGCCGTCGGCGGATACACCCGCGAGAGTTACGTTGTGAGAGCCGTTCTCCCAAATCTTGAAGATGATGGAGGTTATCGACTCCTCGGGAGTTATTACGTCGCCGTGCTCCTTTGAGTAGTTGTAGTACGGATAGAGATACTGGTCCGCTCTGCCCATGCAGTCAACCCAGTCCCAGAGGGCGAGGCACCACATAAGCTGAACTGCCTGATAAAGCGTTTCGGGCTTCTTATGTGCGACGAATGCGCAGTTCTGTGCGATCTCTTCATAATATTTCTTTTGCGCCGCATCGGTCTCGGTGAGAGCAAGACGTGCTGCCTCGTCGGAGTACGCCTGCAGGAAATCCGACATGCCGCGGATGATTATGCGGCATGCCTCGTAGAAGTCGCGGGTTTCGGCATCGTCCGCCGCGTTGTTCTTCTCGCAGAGGTCGATGTATTCGAGCATACCGTCGAGGCCGCGGCTCAGAAGACGGGGATAGTTCGGCACGGTGTGTCCCTGATATCCTCCGGCGGAGAACATGCCGTCACGGTCGACGATACCGTAATTCTCTTTGCCGAAGATACGGTCGCCCTCCTCGGTGAGATGATTCCACATGAGGGGGTTCATTCTATGTCTGAGCTCCTCGAAATGCGCCTCGATTTCGGGAGTGGGTTTCTCGTTGATTTTGTCAAGCTGACCGCTCGGATAGAGGTTGCCGCCCGCGCGGATACCCCAGCTGAAGTGCTCGGTTACCGGGTAGAACGGACGGGTGATTCCTACGACTGCCTCGTGCGGGAATATCATGACCGGAGTCACCATCCACGAACGGACGATGGCGTGAGCGAGAGTCGTGACGAGCGGCTCGCCCGGTCTTTCTTCAAACACGTCGACGAACGGGTTGAGCCCGTTATCGTACGGTGCGGGGCTCGTATCCGTGCCCTCTCTTGAGCCGTAGGGCTTCAGTCTCGTGAGGATATTCTCTTTGACGAGAGCCATACGGGGTGTAAATTCAAGCTTTTCTTCGGTATTTCTGTAATCGGTCATAATAAACCTCCGATTTAAGTTATCTTAGTTAATTTATGGTACAGGGTTTCCCCGATACTTTACTTATTTTTGCGGCAAACTCCTCAAGTGCCGCGCGCTCCGGCGCTTTACCGTCGTACGCGGGAGTCTCGCCGAGCTCGGCTGATTTGCCGATGCCGAGACGGTGGTACGGTTCAAGCTGTACCTCGGTGACACACTTATATTCCGCCGCGGTCTTCCCTATTCCCTCTATATGTTCGGGAACGTCGTTGCACCCCGGTATTATCGGGCAGCGGAGAGTCACGTCACGTCCGAGAGACGCAAGCACGCCGAGGTTCGAGAGGATACGTTCCTGCGGGGCACCGACGAGCTTTTTGTGCATTTCCTCGCCCGTTGCCTTGTAGTCGAAGCAGAAATAATCGGTATAGGGCTCGACGGCACGGAGCACGTCCTCGGGGCAGAAGCCGCTCGTTTCTATGCAGGTATTTATGCCCGCAGCCTTTGCCGCCTTCAGCAGCTCGAGTGCGAAATCCGCCTGATAGAGAGGCTCACCGCCGGAGAGAGTCATGCCTCCGCCGCTTTCCTCGTATACGTGACGGTCACGCTCAACTACGCTCATGACGCCTTCGACGTCCTTCATTCTTCCCGCGACGGAAAGGGCTTTCGTTACGCAGGCTTTGGCACATTTGCCGCACGCGGTGCATCCTTCACGGACGTATCCGTGAAGCCCGTCACGGAAGACGTGTCTCCCTTCGGGGCACGCGTCGGCGCATTCGCCGCAGCCGATGCATTTGGCGGGATTGTACATTATCTGTGCGTCCTTGCGTATTCCCTCGGGATTGTGACACCAGACGCATCTGAGCGGACACCCTTTGAGGAACACGACGGTGCGCACTCCCGGTCCGTCGAACAGAGAGAAGCGCTGAATATTAAATACCGTTCCGAACATTACGCTTCTCCCTTCCGGACGTTATTTGTTGTAGTTGTAAACGACTTTTGCAATATTGTTACGGTCGCTTATGAGGTTGTACGATATCATTTTGTAAAGCGCGAGGTCGTCTCCGCTGCCGAAAGACTTCATATCGTGGTATCCGTCTCCGTCGGCGTAGTGGTCGGCGCTGATGACGGGGTACGACTCACGAAGCTCGGACAGGTATCCCTGCAGAGGTGACTTCGGCAGACCCGCAACGTCGAAGAGATACGACGAGAGGTAGTTTGCGCTGAGCTCGATGCCCGTCTCTTCTTTGATATCGTAGTTCGCCCAGATTACGAACGGTACGGTGTACCGTCTGAGCTGTTCCTCAAGCGTACCCGTCTTGACGGTATTGCCGGTAAGCCTGGTTATGGGGTTTACGACGTTGTCGTTGGGCTGATGGTCGCCGAACATAAGAATTATTGTATCCTCTTGAGCCTCGCGGAAATAATCAACGAGATAACCGAACGCGGAGTCGGAGACGTTCATAAGCTTGAGATATACGTTCGTGACTCCGTCCTCGGGAAGGTCGGGTATAAACGCTTCGGGTACGAAATCGTCGGTCAGCTTGTCGTAGCCGCCGTGGTTCTGCATCGTGACACCGAAGAGGAACAGCGGGTCGTCGCTCTCGTCACTCTCGTACATATCGATGATTTTTTCGTACATTGCCTTATCGGTGAAGTAATTGCGGAGCTTTTCCCCGCCGCCGAAGGCTTCCCTGAAGTAAACCTCGGAGAAACCGAACCACGGGTAAACCTTGTCTCTGTCCCAGCCCGTCGCGATATACGGGTGCATGCCCACCGTACGGTAGCCGAGAGTGGTGAACTGATTCACGAGAGACGGTGTCTCTCCCTTGACGTACTGCTGATACGGGATGCTTCCCTGCGGGAAGAATGCCATCGAGAGTCCGGTAAGGAACTCAAACTCGGTATTTGCGGTGTTGCCGCCCTTGACTGACACGTGAAGCGTTCCCTTCACCGTGTTATCTTCAAGAGCATCTATGTACGGGGTAACCGGCTTCGTTGTTTCAAACTCGTCGAGCGTTCTGAGATCCGAGAACGCTTCGTTCATTATGACAATGACGTTCGGCTTCTTTTCCGCATCCGAGGCACTGTCGCCGTATTTTTCGAGCCCGCTCTCGACGGCTCCCGGGGTATATCCCGCAGGCTTGTCGATTGATGCGAACTGCACCGAATATACCATGGCGACCGCCGCGCCGTTACGGTTGTAAACCGAATGAGGAGTGAAAAGATACGGGTAAAGCCCGAGCTTCTTGACTCCGGTATTACTCTGAATGTAAGTACCCGATGCATACAGCACGAGCACGCAGGTAACGAGAGCAATTGCTCTCGCGGGGATAAGCTTCGTGAACGGAACCTTTGCCTCGGTAAGTGCGCCAAGCTCGATTATAAGCATATAAAGCGCAATTATCAGCGCAACGTCCCACGTTATGAGGAAGGTATACTTCCATACCACGGTTGCCGCGATGCCCGCAGAGGCAAAATCCCACGGGAACACGGGCACGCCGCGCAGGTCAAGCGTAAAGTAGTTGATTATGCCGAACAGCATCGGCACTGCGGTGCCGGCTATCACGGTAAATCTTATGCTTCCCGAAATTGCGAGAAGTGCCGCATAGAAGAAATAGAACAGAATGAGATTCATCCCAACAAGCTTCGACTTGATGTCGAAGGGGTTATGGGTGAACCACTCAAGCAGCAGAAAAGATGCGGCGGGGGCGATGAGAAGCAGTATGGTTCCGGGGATTTTGCCGATTTTCGGCGAAATCATGCCGAGCACGATGCATACCGCCGCCACACCTATCGTAATAAACGACTTGAGCGGATACGGGTCGATGTCCTCCATCTGCAGTATTGCGGTGATTATCAGCGCGAGGACAACCGCAGCCGGGATGAATGCGGGGATTTTTGCGGCAAAGCCGCGTCTTGTGAATTTGGGTTCACTTGCGGATTCCATTATTATACCTTCAAGTTATAGATGCGGGACTGCCCCGCTGATTAGTTGAATTTCGGTTCAGGAAGCACTGAATTCGCTTACTACGTATCCGGCAAGATGACGGGTAAGCAGGTTGAGGTCGGTCAGGCTTACAAAGCCGTCGCCGTTGACGTCGGCGTTTCTTTCGTTAACGGTAACGACCATTCCCGCGATGTAACGCTGAAGCATCTGGTTGTCGCTCAGGTTCACGATACCGTCACCGTTGACGTCGCCGATTTTAACCTCGGACGTGGGCACGTCGGCTATTTCGGCTACCGCCTCGGAGTAGATTTCTCTCACCTCGGCAAGAGTTACCGCCTCATCAAACGCCTCGGCAGCTGCCGAAATGATTGCTTCAACGTCGGCATAATCCGACGGACGGTACTCGTGTTCGCCTGCAAGCGCCTCAAGTCTTGACAGCAGCTCGGCGTTGTATTCCTCAAATCCGAAGTACATGGTTCCGTCCTCGACGACAACCGGGAAATGAATCGACGAGCCGAGCGCATTGTAGTTTTCGTCAAGCGCGACTATCTGCAGATAATTGTCTCTGTTGCTTCTGATATAGTCGTAAAGGTCAACCTCGTAATAAGTATCTTCGGTTGTGTCAATCCATGCTTCATTATTGTAGCTTCCGAAATAGAAGTCGTACAGTACGGCATCTCCGTAGGCATTCCACGACAGAACACCGTCCTCATAGGTTATGCCGTCAACCTTCGACACAACGACAGGCGCGCTCTTGTGTTCGTACGAGAGGCGTCCGGTAACGGTAAGCGGCTCCGCCTCGGAGTCACCGATATAGGGGGTAAGCGTTACGGTAATATTATAGCTTGCGGTAACGTCGGGCACGTTCACGGTGAGTTTCAGGACCTCGCCGTTCGTGACTCCGCCCTGCGAATTTGCCGCAAAAGCGTAAGCGTAAGGAGCAGTTCCTACGGGTGAGGCGACACCGGTACCCGAGAGACGCGCCGCCTTGTCGGCGGTAAGTGCAACCGCAGAGGGATACGTTATCTCGGCAACGAAGCCGTCGTACGCGGGAGCGTTCGCCAGACTGAGAGTCATCTCGGCGGTAGTATCCTCCGCAGTTACGGCAGGAAGAGTGAGAGAAGGTACGGACGATACGTTCTTAATGCTGTAGCCGTAGGTGGTACCGAACTTGAAGTCCCATACCTCGGTAATCTCGGCACGGCTCTCGTCAAACGTGAGAGAGCCGACGGTACCGCCGATGCCCTTGCCTACGTTATAATCGCCGTAGGCTACGGTCATGTTGTCGATTGCGCAGGTGGTCTTATAGTGGCTGAGGTAAACCTTGCCGGGTGGTGCGAACGAGGTGTTCGTCGCCTGAGCCTTGAGTACACCGTCAAGATATACGTAAACGGTACTGCCGCTTCTGCGGATTGCAAGCTCGTAGGTTTCGCCCACGGTAAGCGTGTACGGTACTTTGGCAAAGATATTATATGACATCGTGTTGAATGCAAAGCCGGACGTCGTTGATATCATAAAGCTGTGGCTATCCCAGTCGTAGCCCGCTATGTAAGAGCCGCCGAAGCGCACTGCGGCGTGAGAATTGGTCTTTACCGTATCGAAACGGATATCCTCGATAATGCAGAAGCCGCCGAACTCGTCGAAATCGACGTCACCGGGAACGTAGCCCGTACCTTTTGTATCGGAGTAGTAAAGGTAGTTGCCTGATATTTCGGGGTTAATTTCTCTCGTGGGAAGAATTTCCTCAAGAGTCGGGCATGCGCGGCCGCCGTTTTGCAGAGTGAAAACGGCCGTATCGGTGAACGACCATACTCCGGTAGAGTTCACGCCGGAGGCGGAATCGAAATCGGTTGCCGCCCAGACGTTGCCCGATTTTGCGGTAACGTCGTAATCGGGTGCGCATACGCGGATATTATCCATATAGAACGAGCAGAACTGCGGGTAGCAGATAATATAGTCGGTGACGACGTCGTCAAATTCCGCGCAGACCATCGGTACTCCGTCGAGATATACGGTAACCTCGTTATCGCCGAAGGTTACGGCAAACTCATACCACGTACCTGCCTCGAGAGCATAGTCTCTGCGCACGGAGGTAACAAACGACGACTGGTCACCTGCAACCCACGGACCCTCGCCGATTATGAAGGCTTCCTCGGTAAAGTCGTATGCGGCTGTAACGATAGAGTTCACGCCGCCGAAGAATACGTCAAGCTGCGACTTTACTCCTCCCGTAGGGGCAGTATGCGATACGGGGCAGAAATCGAAAATAATCGTTCCGCCGCCTGCGGACTGAACGGATGCGTTGATACCGTCATCAGCTGCGGAATAACCGTTATTCCCCGCCGTCGCGTTGACGTACACGCATTTGCCGCCTGCGGCATATGCCGTAAACATTGCTGCGGATACGAGAAGTGCGGCACTGAGTACCAAGGAAATAAAGCGTTTCATCGAATTGTCCTCCCACACGTTCGGAGATTAAATTTATACATAGTATATTATAGCACGACTTACCGCAATTTTCAATATTTATTTAAAAACACATGCAACTTTTCGCCGAAAAACATCTTTTTGCGCAGTCCGTGTTGCCTATTTCGCAAATCTATGGTATAATATCGGGTAAGTGTACCGTCATTGAACGCACTCTCCGTGCATATCATTGAAAAAACGCAAGGAGAGAGCGGACACAATGAAACTGTCATCTGTCACGAAAAACGGGAAACGTACGGCTGCGGGGCTTGCGATTTGCCTTACCGCAGCGGCGGTATTCGTCTATATCGGGTACAATGCCGCCGTCGGGTACGGAACGCTCACCCTGCCGCATACGGACGCACCGTTCCCGGAAACGTTTACCGTATCCGCCGTCTCGGCGCTGCCTGCGATTGCCGCGGTACTGCTTCTGACGTTGTCGCCGTCGACGGTAACGTCGGTGCTCGTGCAGGCGGTGCGCGGTTTTCTCCTCGGAGGTGCCGTCGCGCTTACTCCCGGTACCTTTGCCGCCGCGGCTAAGATAACGGTATTTGCGGGAACAAGCCTGCTTCTTGCGGCTTATTCCGTTCTGACCTCGGAAAAACAAAACCTTATAACGAGAGCCGCCGCATGCACGGCAGTCTCGGGCGCCGTATGGATTGCGGAGATATTATGCCGCGTCGCTTCGGCTGTATAGACTCCCAAAAGAAAGGATTCGCCAAAATGAAAGACTACAACGACCGCTGGGACAGCGAGGAAGAGGAAGGCGAAAAGAAAAAGCGCTTCCGTCTTTTCCGCCGCTCGAACGAAGACGGTCCCGGCGTTGACAAAGACGAAGTCCGCGCGATGGAGGACCCCTCGATTATCAATTTCTTCAAGCTGCTGACGCGCAAGTTCGGCAAGCTGTTCTCCGTCAATTTCCTTTATATTTTCGGCAATTTCCCGATAATTTTCGCGCTCATCGGGATGACCGGCTACGCGAAGGTGGCGTTTGCCGCCAACACGCAGAGCATCTTCCCCGCTCTTTACGGAACGTCGCTGTTCGAGCCCGATTCCCCCGTTATCGCATCGCTGCTCGGCGCGTTCGGACGCGTGACTCAGGGATACGCCGAAACCCCGCTTTCGATAATTCTGCTGATACTGTCGCTCCTCGTCGTGTTCACGTTCGGACTCGTGAACGTCGGCACGACCTACATCATCCGCAGCATGGTGCGTGAGGAGCCCGTGTTCTTCTGGCACGACTTCTTCTACGCGATAAAGCGCAACTGGAAGCAGGCGCTTCCCATGGGTATCATCGACCTCGTGCTGATGGCGCTTATCGCCTACGACCTGCTCTTTTTCAACTTCAATAACTCCGGCACGATGATGTTCATCTTCCTCGCGGTATCGTGGGGCGTTGCGATAATGTACTTCTTCATGAGACTGTACATTTACGTTATGATGATAACCTTCGACCTCTCACTCTGGAAGATAATCAAGAACGCGATTTACTTCTCCGTTCTCGGCTTCAAGAGAAACATCATGGCGCTCATCGGCGTGCTTGCGATTGCGGCAATTACTATTTCGCTTTACACGGTGCTTCCCCCGCTCGGCATTCTGCCGCTGACGATTGCGTTCGGCCTCGGCGGGTTTATCGGAATGTACTGCTCGTACCCGAAAATCAAGGAAATCATGATTGACCCGTACTACGAGGAGCATCCCGAGGAGAGACCCGAAGATCTGTAAAAACAAACGG
>JAZUGD010000049.1:0-6678 GCA_045641025.1 Eubacteriales bacterium | reverse complement strand
GTTGTAGACAGCGGTGAGGTTGACGCAAACTACTTCCAGCACGTTCCTTATCTTGATGACTTCAACGAGAAGAACGCAACTCACGTCGTATCCGTTGCTCCCATCCACGTAGAGCCCATGGGTATCTACGGAGGCAAGCAGACCTCTCTCGACGCAATCAAAGGTTAAATAACAAAGTTGCCTGCCGTGCTTCTGCGCGGCAGGCAACAAGCATAATCGAAAGGCAAGACTCACATGATAAAACTCACGGGAGTGTCCAAAACGTTCACCGTCTCGGACGGTACGGTTGAGGCGCTTAAAAACGTCACGCTATCCATAAACGACGGCGACGTGTACGGCATAATCGGTATGAGCGGCGCGGGTAAAAGTACCCTCGTGCGCTGCATCAATATGCTTGAGAGACCCACCGAGGGCACGGTCGAAATCGACGGTGTTAACCTTTGTGCGCTCAGCGCAAAGGAGCTTCGCCGCATCCGCCGCGACGTGACGATGATATTCCAGAGCTTCAACCTGCTCATGCAGAGCACCTGCATCGACAACGTGATGTTCCCGATGAAGCTTGCCGGAATGAAGAAGGCAGACGCAAAACGGAAAGCCATGGAGCTTCTCGAAACCGTCGGTCTTCCCGATAAGGCAAACTCCTACCCGTCACAGCTTTCCGGCGGTCAGAAGCAGAGAATCGCAATAGCGAGAGCCCTCGCAACCGACCCGAAGGTACTGCTTTGCGACGAGGCAACGAGCGCGCTTGACCCCAAAACCACACAGTCGATACTTTCACTCATCCGCGAAATCAACGAAAAGACCGGCATCACCGTCATCATCATAACTCACCAGATGAGCGTCGTAGAGCAGGTCTGCAACAGAGTCGCAATTCTCGACAACGGTACGGTCGTCGAGGAGGGAGTTGTGACCGAGGTCTTCTCAAGTCCGAAGTCCGAGGCGGCAAAGCGGCTCGTATTCCCCGAGGGTGCGGACGACGTCCTCATCGATTCAAAGGGCGAGCGCCGCGTGCGCGTCGTCTTCAACGGAGCGGTTGCGGCAAGCACGCCGTTCATCGCACAGATGGCGGTACAGCACGGGCTGACCGTCAACATTCTTTCGGCATCCACGAGAACGATAGGCGACAAGGTCTACGGCAATATGCTCCTCGGCATCGAGGACGAAGGCGACCGTGTCGAGAAAGTTCTCGCATATCTCAGAAGCATGACCGACGTAACCGCAGAGGAGGTGACACAAGATGTTCGAGGGACTGTTTGAACCCGCCGCCGTCGAGGAGGCGCTTCAGATACTTAAAACCGAGTTCCCGTTCGCACTGTGGGAAACCTTCTACGTAACGGTTGTGTCCACGTTCTTCGCCATCCTTATCGGTCTCCCTCTCGGAGTTCTCCTCGTAGCGGGAGAGAAGGGCGGAGTCATGCCCATACCGTCGTGGCTTCTTCAGACGCTCGGAGTCATCATAAACCTGCTCCGTTCCGTCCCGTTCCTCATCCTTATGATAATGGCGTTCCCGCTCACCCGTCTCATCGTAGGCACGAGCGTCGGAACGGTCGCCCTTATCGTGCCTCTCGTCATAGCCGCGTTCCCGTTTGTAGCGCGCCTCGTCGAGAGCAGTCTGCGCGAGCTTGACCCCAACATCGTCGAGGCGGCGCAGAGCATGGGCGCGTCCCCCATGCGCATCATCGTAAGCGTAATGATTCCCGAGTGCGTGCCGTCGCTTATCTCCAACGCGACAATCGCAATCACCACCATCCTCGGATATTCCGCAATGAGCGGCATCATCGGAGGCGGCGGCCTCGGTAAAATCGCAATTAACTACGGATATTACAGATACAAGTATCTCATAATGTATCTTGCGGTTATAGTTCTCATAATCCTCGTTCAGGTCTTCCAGACCGTCGGAACGAAGCTTGCCGTCAAATCCGACAAGAGACTCAAAAGATAAAAAGAAAAACGCCCGGAAGGGCGTTTTCTTTTTATGAAATTCTTGTTACCGTAGGCGTGATTTTCCTGAGCTCCGCTTCTTTTTCCTCAATGCTTGCAATGAGCTTCTTTGCATCTGCGACAATTTCGCTCATTTTCTCGGTGCACTCACACGCGCCGTCCCAACTTTCCACGCACATCCGTCCGAGCGACTCGTAGCATTCGTCAAGACGCACCTTGTCGGCGTGTATGTCGAACTTGAGCTTTGCAATCGCCTTTACTTTGTCTGCGGCAACCTTTGCGGTAGCGGCGGCATTCGCGGCTTTTTCGGAGATTTCATCCATTACTGACACGCTGATTACCTCTTTTCGTTATTTGGTATATAAACAGTATACCACAAAACCGTTCGTTTGTCCACCCGTTTATTTTTTCGGCTTGCTTCTGAAGATAAGCGCCGCCGCAATAGAGAAGAGAAGTGCCGCACCGATACCCGAGGCACTTGCCTCAAGCCCGCCGCCGAGCGCCCCGAGCAGAGAGTCATCCCTTACTCCCGCGCGCACTCCTTTGGCAATAACGTGACCGAATCCGGTCAGCGGGACCGTCGCACCCGCTCCCGCAAAGCGCACGAGAGGTTCGTACAGACCTACTGCAGAGAGAAGCACACCAGTACAAACGTAAATTACGAGAATCCGTGCGGGTGTCAGCCTCGTTTTGTCTATAAGCACCTGTGCCGCCGTGCAGATAAGCCCGCCCACAAGAAAAGAATATAAATATATCATGTTTAATCGACCTTCAGATGAACGAGATGAGCAATCGCGGGTATGCTCATTCCCTGAGAGAGCATGGTCGGGTTCATAAGCGCGCCCGTGCCGATAAAGAGTACGTTTCCGTATTTGCCTCTCCTCATTTCGGGTATTATATAAGCCTCAAGCACGACAGCCGAGCACCCGCAGCCTGACCCGCCCGCGTGCTTGTCGGTGCTTTCGTCATATATAAGAAGTCCGCAGTCGCGGTGCCGCTCTTTCACGGGCATCCCCTCAAGCGCCGTCAGCTCGCAAAATATTTCCGAGCCCTCACGCCCGAGGTCTCCCGTCAGTATGAGGTCGTAGTCCGATGCATCCGTGCCGGTCGCACGGAAATAGCGCAGTACCGTATCAGCCGCCGCGGGAGCCATTGCCGCACCCATGTTGTTTATATCCGTAATTCCCATGTCTTTAACTATACCGGGGAATACGTCGGCGACCCTCACGCGCCGTCCGCCCGGTACCGTTTCAGCCGCGTCCGTGCCGAGCAGAAACGCCGCCGCACCCGTCACGGTCCACTGTGACGTCGGCGTTCTCTGACCGCCGTACTCTACGGGAGAGCGGAACTGCCTCTCGGCAGAGCAGTTGTGCGACGACGTAACGGCAGCACATCGCTTTCCCGTACTTCCCGAAACGAGAGCGGCGAGAGCGAGCCCCTCCGCACAGATCGAGCACGCACCGTAAAGCCCGAAAAACGGAATATCGAACTCCGCAAGCCCGTATTCCGATGCCGCGCACTGATTGAGCAGGTCTCCCGCAAACATAAAGTCCACGTCGGAAGCGGAAAACGGCGCTTCTTTCAGCGCACCGCCGAGCGCGAGCCTCTGCATCTGCGCTTCCGCCTGCTCCCACGTTTCCATTCCGAATAAATCGTCCTTCGGGTCGCTCACGGTGAAATACCTGCCTAAAGACCCGCGCATCTCCTCATGCCCGACAACCGTGCACCCGCCCGTGATATATACGGGGGATGCGGGCGCGTGAGGCAAAAATTCCGTGCGTTTTTCCGTCTCCGTCATACGGTCACCCCGCAGAGTGCAAGCACCCATAATACAATACCGTACAGCGCACCCGTCGCAGTACCGAAAAGAATCACGGGACCCGCCACGGTGAAAATTTTCACACCTACTCCCGTCACAAGCCCCTCGGTTCGCGCGTCGATTGCGGGGGAGGCGACCGCATTCGCAAAGCCCGTAATCGGCACGAGCGTACCCGCGCCCGCAAACTGTGCGATTTTGTCAAATACTCCGAAGCCCGTAAGCAGTACCGCGCAGAATATCAGCGTCACCGAAACAAGCGTACCCGCCGTCTCCTCGGGCAGGGAGCAAACCTTCCCGTAAAAATCGCCGAGCGCCTGACCGAGAGTGCATATCGCCCCGCCGACGAGAAAAGCAAATAAGCAGTTTTTCGCACACGGCGACTTCTTCGCGCGTCTCTCCGCATACTTTTTGTACGTATCCTTATCCAAAAACCGAAACACCTCCGTTCGTACGGATAACAGTTTTTCCCGAACGGGGAAAAATATAAGCGAAAACGGAGCATTCCGCATTCCGCATTCCGAATTCTGTTTTATTTTACAAACCATCTTGCCATTTCCGTCAAAATGTGGTAGCATTATTGTAACCTGAATATAAGCGCCGCACCGTGTGCCGTAAGGTACGTGGTGCCCAAAGAAAGGCAAGGATTATTATGAGCTACAAAGCACCGATTTGTCCGCTCCCGCCTATGGGCTGGAACTCCTATTACACCGTAAACTGCGACCCCACCGAGGAGCTTCTCCTCGATGCCGCCGACCGTCTCGTTGACCTCGGTCTGCGCGATGCGGGCTACGTTTATCTCAACCTCGACGACGGATGGCTTGAGCCCGAACGCGATGAGAACGGCAAGCTCGTCTCCCGCTCGAACGTCTTCCCGCACGGTATGAAATACGTGACCGATTACATCCATGCCAAAGGCCTCAAGGCAGGTACTTATCTCGGATGCGGCCTCAAAACGTGGAACGGCGATGCCGGCTCCCTCGGATACGAATATTCCGACGCAAAGCAGATTGCGGAATGGGGCTTTGACTATCTTAAATACGACCGTCATCCCATGGAGGAGGACGGACCCCGCGACACCATGTCCGAGTATCTCAAAATGGGTATGGCACTCCGCGACTGCGGCAGAGATATCGTCTACAACCTCTGCGAGCACGGTACCACCAAGCCGTGGCTCTGGGCTCACGTCGCAGGCTCGCTCTGGCGTATCGGACCCGACATCAGAGACTCTTTCGCAAGCGGAATCCCGAACGGCCGCGGCATCCTCGATATAATCGACCTCGTCGGTGCGGAAGCGTCGAACTACACGCATCCGGGCTGCTTCAACGACCCCGACATGCTTATGGTCGGCATGAGTGCACAGACCGACTGGGCAGGCGAGGGCATGACCGCCACCGAGTACAGAACGAACTTTGCACTCTGGTGCTTCCTTGCGGCTCCGCTTCTTATCGGTGCCGACCTCCGCAGAATCACTCCCGAGTACGTCGAGGTGCTTAAGAACCCGCGTCTCATCGCGATAAATCAGGACCCGCTCGTAATGCCCGCAAAGCGCATCTCCACCGAATGGTTCGGACGCGAGCTCTGGGGACGTCAGCTCTCGAACTTCCGTTGGGGCGTGCTCCTTCTCAACAGATCCTGGCAGCCGAAGGACTACGGCTTCAAGTGGGAAGAACTCAATATCTCTCCCGAGGTACCGATGAAGGTTACCAACGAATGGACGGGCGAGGTACTCGCCGAGAACGTCAAGGGCGAGTTCTCCGTACATCTCGAATATCACGAGGCAGCGGTACTCACCCTCACCCCCATGCTTTAACTAAAAAATACCCGCCGAAAATTCGGCGGGTATTCTTTTTTATTTTATTAATCGGAGCCTGTTCAGGAAATTACCCGGTAGGACAGGCGAATATAAGAATTTTTCAAAACCGTGCAGTCCGTTAATTCAAGAACGCCTGCTTTGTTCAGTTCATCGACAGATTTCAGCGACGTGCCGTCAATCAGGGTGGAGGTGTCTTTTCCTCCGATCAATATCGGCGCTACGACAATATCCACGTAGTCGATCAGCTTTTCACGTAGAAGCAGTCCGTTTACCGTACCGCCCGACTGAACGGTTAAACGCTCGCATCCGTATTCGGTTTTAAGCTGCGTGAGCGCATCGGGCAGGGATTCACCGAAAATAATATGTAAATTGCTTTCCTTTACCTGAAAAGCCGGGTGCTTTTCGTTGCCGGTTATCAATACGAACTGTTGTGACCGTGCACAAAAATAACGGATGCCGTGCTCGCTCAGGTGACTGTTGTCAAGCAAAACGAACGAAACAGGTGTTTTTGCGGGCAGCTTCTCCGTATTAACTCCCATTTTTGCCTGAACTCTGCCGGTGCCCAATGACCATAAATCGGTTGTCTGTTCAATATCGTAGTATTGTCCGAGACCTTCTCCGACACCCGCGATGTTCGGCAGGTCCTTGTCAAAATCCATTTCATCCGTACAGCCTGTGCTGATTTTTCCGTCTGCGGACATCAGCATAAACAGCGTCGTTATCGGTCTGTCCATTTTTCCTCCGTCAAAGGTGACGCATTATTGCGTCGGCATTATTTCTTCCCGAATGCGAACGTGCTTACGGGAGTAAGCTTTCCGTCCTTCGTATAAAGCTTCGATGCGTCGACAACCGACCAAACCGCAAGGTCGTCTCTGTCCGCGCCGTCCTTATAAAGCATCGTAACCTCCTCGCCGTCGGGGAGAACCGTTTTGCCCTCGGGCGCCTCGGCGAAAAGGTTGTAGGAGAGGGAATAGTTGTCAAGCGCATAGTGCAGAAGGTCGCGCATGCGGAAGACTCTCGTCACGGCGTTGCCTACGTGCGACACTCTGACGAGCCCCGCCTTCTCAAGTGCGAGTCCCATGCGGTTGAAATCGTGCGGATAGGC
>JAZUGD010000048.1:0-5134 GCA_045641025.1 Eubacteriales bacterium | reverse complement strand
ATAATTTGTCTTCCTAAGACCGCTTGGCCTCCGACTTAAGAGTTCACTACTCCCGCATGGCTCAACCTCGCTAACGGTTACTCTGCATACGTTGTTGCTTACAACGACGCATGGTCCGTAATCGACACCACTGAGGTTGTTTCCGGTACTCCTGAGGCTCCCGCAGCATTCACCGCTACTGTTGACGGCACTACCGTTACTCTCAGCGAGTATGCAGGTGCTGATATGTACTGGATCTCCGTTACTGTTAACGGAAAGACCAGCGGCTTCGAAGTAACTCCCGGCGAAGCATTCACCATTCCTTCTTGGGTTAAGGCTGATAACGGCTTCACCGTATTCGGCAGAGCTTACAAGTCGAACTGGCAGCTTCTCGAAGTTACCGCAACCGTAGAGGGCTAATCATTAAGTTAGCTTTCTGACCGTAAGGTCTGACAAAGGGACCGTGGCAATAGCCACGGTCCCTTTTCGTATTGTATTGTAAAATGTGCGTTTGTATGATACAATATATAAAAACTCCCGAAAGGTTATTTATATGTTCAATCTCGGATGTCATCTGTCGCTTACCGACGGTTATCTTAATATGGGCAAAACCGCTGCCGCAATCGGCGCGAACACTTTTCAGTATTTCACCAAAAACCCGCGCGGCGGAATATCAAAACCCGCAGACCCCGACGACGTTGCCGCACTTGCGGAATTTCTGCAAAAATACAACTTCGCACCCGTTATTGCTCACGCACCGTTTACTTATAATCCTTCATCGTATGACGAACGTATTACAACGTACACCCGTGCCGACATGAGGGAAGAACTTGAATTTCTCGAGGCAATACCGGGTTCACTTTATAATTTTCATCCCGGCTGTCACGTCGGAGCAGGAGTTGAAGCGGGAATCGCACGTACTGCCGAATGCCTTGCCGAAATCCTTTTCGGCGGGATGAAAACGAAGGTGCTCATCGAAACCATGGCGGGCAAAGGGACCGAGATAGGCAAAACCTTTGAGGAAGTGCTTGCGATAATGGAAAAGGTGCCGTCACGTCTTCGTGATAACGTCGGCGTGTGCCTTGACACGTGCCACATAAGTGACGGCGGCTACGATATCGCGGAAAATACCGACGCGGTAATCGACGGGTTCGACCGTATAATCGGACTTGACAGACTTTATGCTGTTCATCTTAACGACAGCAAAAATCCCGTTGGCTCGCGCAAGGACAGACACGAAAAAATCGGCGAGGGCACCATCGGACTTGAAGGAATAAAGAAAATTATCACTCATCCGAAGCTTTCTCACCTTCCGTTCTGCCTTGAAACGCCGAACGACGTTGCGGGCTATGCTTACGAAATCGCGCTCCTGCGTGAAATAAGACCGGAATAAATAAAAAAGGACACTATAAAGTGTCCTTAATTTTTATGTGTGGGAATTGAACCCTGCGATTCGAAAAGTTTAACCGTAATATAGTCAGCTAGGCGGAAGCGCGGAGCGACTGCTATGCAATCGCAGGGTTTGTTCCGTGCAGTTTAATAAAAGAAGAGGATGGTTATAACCATCCTCTTCTTTTATGGAGCTGGTGGTGGGAATCGAACCCACAACCTGCTCATTACGAATGAGCTGCTCTGCCATTGAGCCACACCAGCAAACTGTTACTATTGTTCACAGCGTTGACTATTATATCATACATAAAGTACGTTGTCAATAAAAAATTCAATAAAGTTAAGATATAAAATAACGTAATCAGCGGTTGTATTAAAAGGCTTTGTGTGGTAAAATTTAAATATCAAAAGTATGTGAGGCAGCTATGACTAACGAAAAACTCGAGCGGTTCAGGGAAATATTCGCGTCTGCATCGTACCCCGTGTTCTTCGGAGGTGCGGGAATATCGACGGAGAGCGGAATACCCGATTTCAGGGGGGAAGGCGGCATTTATACCTCGGGCAAAACTCCCGAATATCTTCTCAGCCGCACGTGTCTGCTTCGTGAGCCGGAGCTGTTTTTTGAGAATTACAGACGCAATATGATATTCCCGGATGCCAAGCCCAACCGTGCGCACGAGGTGCTTGCGCGTCTTGAAAAAGCCGGAAGACTCAAAGCGGTAGTCACGCAGAATATCGACGGACTGCATCAGAAGGCGGGAAGCGAGGCTGTATACGAGCTTCACGGAACGACCTCGCGAAACCGCTGTGACCGCTGCGGCATGTATTTCGATGCCGATTATATTATGACGGACGGAGTGCCCGTATGCGACTCCTGCGGCGCAGTCGTACGCCCGGATATCGTGCTGTACGAGGAAGGACTCGACTCGGACGTGTGGAACGGTGCCGAATACCATATAAACAAAGCCGATCTTCTTATAGTCGGCGGCACGTCACTCGTGGTAAATCCCGCGGCGGCGCTCGTCGGATACTACGGCGGGGAACATCTCGTTATAATAAACTATACTCCCACACCGTACGACAAATATGCCGAGCTTGTAATAAACGAGTCGGTAAGCACGGTGCTTGCATCTCTAATTTAAGCCAAAACTATTGCAAAACGGGGCACATTTGTATATAATTATAGAATCAAGTCAAATCGAAAATTAAGGAGACTATTATGAACGCACTCGACAGAAAACTCATCACGCTTCTTCAGGAAAACGCGAGATACGATATTTCCGCGCTTGCCGCAATGACAGGCGAGGATGCGGACGCTGTCGCGGCGTCCATGGCGCGTCTTGAGGAAAGCGGTGCCATCGTAAAATATTCCGCAATAATCAACGACAGCGTACTCGACGGCGAGTCCGTCGAAGCGCTTATCGAGGTCAAGGTAGTGCCTCAGAAGCTTAAGGGCTTCGATGCATTCGCCGAGGAACTCAATAAGTTCCGTGAGGTTAAGAACCTTTATCTCATGAGCGGCGGCTTCGACCTCGCGGTCTTCGTCACCGGCAGAAACATCGGTGAGATATCGAAGTTTGTATCCGAAAATCTCGGAGTCATCGACGGAGTCGTATCCGTACAGACTCATTTTCTGCTGAAAAAATATAAAATTGAAGGACAGGTCTGCGAGAAGGACACCATCGACAGACAGTATATAGGTTAATGAGAGATTTTGTAAGCAAAAAAGCCGCTGCCATAAAGCCGAGCGGCATCAGGAAATTTTTCGACCTTGTAAGCGGTCAGAAGGACATCATTTCTCTCGGTGTCGGAGAGCCGGACTTCATAACGCCGTGGCAGGTCAGAAACGAGGGTATATCCACCATTAAAAAGGGACGTACGCAGTACACCTCGAACAAGGGTATGCCCGAGCTCCGCGAGGAGATATCGGAGTATCTCAAAAACCGTTTCGGAGTAACCTTTTCGCCCGACGATACGATAATCACCGTCGGCGCGTCCGAGGCAATCGACATTTCTCTCCGCGCCGTGCTTGACCCGGGTGACGAGGTTCTCGTGCCCGACCCGTCGTACGTCTCCTACGCGCCTTGTGTGGAGCTTTGCGACGGTGTACCCGTTCCCGTACCGTGTTCGGGAGATAACGGCTTTAAACTCACTCCTGAGATGCTTGAGGCGTGCATAACGCCCAAAACGAAGGCGCTCATCTTCCCGTACCCCAATAATCCCACGGGCGGTATCATGGAGGCTGAGTTCATCGAGAAGATAATTCCCGTAATCGTCAAGCACGATATACTCGTCATTGCCGACGAGATATACGCCGAGCTCTGCTACGGCGAGAGATTTACCTCCATTGCCTCATATGAGGAAATGAAGGACAGAGTCGTCCTCATCGGCGGCTTCTCAAAGAGCTTCGCCATGACCGGCTGGCGTATCGGTTTCGTCTGCGCGCCCTCACCGATTCTCAAGGCGATGCTCAAGATACATCAGTACGCGATAATCTGCGCACCGATATTCTCACAGTACGCTGCCGTAAAGGCGCTCTCCGACGGCAAGACGGACGGCTACAGCACCGTCGAATATATGCGCGACGAGTACGACAAGCGCAGACGCTTCATGTACGCATCGTTCAGAAATATGGGACTCGAGGTTTTCGAGCCGAAGGGTGCGTTCTACATATTCCCGAGCATCGCGTCGCTCGGTATGACCGGCGACGAGTTCGCGGAGCGTCTTCTTGCAGAGGAGAAGGTCGCCGTCGTTCCGGGAAGCGCATTCGGCGAATCGGGTAAGTATTATATCCGTTGTTCGTACGCTTACTCCATGGACAACCTCACGAAAGCGATTGCGAAAATCAGCGCCTTCGTCGAGCGTGTCAAAAAAGAAAAGAATTAAAAAACGGGGCACAGCCCCGTTTTTTAATTCTCAAAGAAATTCCGCACCGTCTCGGCGGTGGTTATTGCGAATTTCGTCATCCATTCGTCCGACTTTATGTTCGCCGCGTCGTGCGCGTTCGAGCCGTAACCGAGCTCGATAAGTACCGACGGAATATTTACGTATTTGTTTACAACGTACGCCTCGTCCGCCGTGTCGGCGAATACCGTGACGCGCTCGCCGAGCTCACCCTCAAAGGCGCGTTTCAACTCGTCCGAGAAATACGAGCACGGCAGAGCGTTCGAGCCCTCGGCGTAATAATCTATCGACATGCCGCTGACCTCGGGAGCGTTGTCAACCGAATTCGTGTGAAGCGATATGAGCACGGAATTCGGATATTCGTGTGCCAGTACGTTCGTGTATACCGCTCTTTCGTGTACCGCAAAAACGTTGTTGTTTATAATTTTATCGCGGTCGTAGCGTATTCCGAGACGGTCGGCAGTCGCTGCGATATCGTCTTCATCGGGGAAGGTCGTGCCGTTATGAGTCAGCACGGTTTTTATGCCGCGCCGCTCAAGCTCGGTTTTGAGAGCTTCCGCGGCTTTCAGCGTGTAAACCTTTTCGTCTTCGTCGAGATATTCGGGAGAGCTTCCGGGGTCGTCAAATCCGTGACCGGGGTCGATAATAACGACGAGCTCCGAATCGTTTGACTCCTCTCCCGTGATTCCTTCCTCGTGCCAATGACGGTAGCCCTGCCATTCATCGCCCCCTCCGGAGCAGGAGACGAGAAGAGTGAGTACGAGAAGAGAGGTAATTACGGTAATAAGTTTTTTCATAATCAAGAGTCCTTTCACCTTAATGTGATACGATTATACCTCTCTCCGCTTCATAAAGTATTCGT
>JAZUGD010000047.1:0-11923 GCA_045641025.1 Eubacteriales bacterium | reverse complement strand
AATAACGCCAGATGCAGTGCGCCCAGAATCGTCTGCGTTCCGAAGCGGTACAATTGAAGATATTACGTACCTCGTGCCCCTTGAGGTTTTCGGGCGGACGTCCGAGGAATTCTTTTCCTCGTTCCACCTGATATTTGTAATAGTCCGTTAATACGCCGTCGACGTCAAAACCGATGTTCACCTGAAGAATTTACTCCGTTTCGTTATGTCAGATTTCCGGAATCTGAATTTCTATCTCGCGTCCGAGCTTTGCAGATTTTCCGATACCGTCGATAATTGCCTGGTTGTAAAGGATCTGCGACGTGGGTACGGGTGCTTTGCCGCCGTTCTTTACGGCATCAACGAACGAGCGTACCTTATTGAAGAAGAGGTCGCCGCTTTGGAGAATCGGAATAGTGGTCTGTGTGCGAGTGCCGCATACGTCGTGATAGAGAGTCATGGGACCGCCGACCGAGCCGTTCCAGCAGTCGGTAGAGGGTATACGAAGTGCTCCCTGCTTACCGAAGATAATGGTATCACCGGGGGTGTCGGCGTGCATAGCCCAGGAAATTCTGAAGTCGAGGATTATGCCGCCCTCAAGACGAATGAATGCCGCGGCAAAGTCGTCTACGCTGAAGCGCTCGGCGTCCTTGCCGTTATACATCGGGTCCTTACCGAAGAAATCGGAGGTGTAACCCGATACGGTGAGCGGCTTAGGATAACCGATGGCGTTGAGCACCATATCAAGGCTGTAACAGCCGATGTCACCGAGTGCGCCGATACCTGCGGTACGGTCTTCGATGAAAGTGCTTCCCGGAATACCGCGTCTGCGTCCGCCGCCTGTCTGGATGTAATAAATCTCACCGAGAGTGCCGGACTCGCAGATTTTCTTAATCATCTGCATATTGGCATCGAAACGGGGCTGGAAACCGACGGAAACGATTTTACCGCTTTCCTTTTCGGCCTTCATAATTTCTGCAGCCTCGTCGAGAGTTACGGTCATGGGCTTCTCGAGAAGCACGGGGATGCCTCGCTTGAGGGCATCAATCGTACAAACGGCGTGAGTTCTGTTATAAGTACATACGCTTACGGCGTCAAGCTCTTCATTTTCGAGCATTTCCACATGATTTTCATATGCTTTTGCGGGAACCTCGTATCTCTCGAAATATGCCTTAGCTTTACCGGGAACGATATCAGCACCGGCAACGACCTCGACGTCGTCCATCATCATATACTTCTGCATATGAGCGTTGGATATTCCTCCGGTACCGATTATGCCTACGCGAAACTTTTTGTCTGCCATGATAATCTCCTTACGTTAATTAAAACTCGAAGGACTTGAGGAATTCTGCGTTTCTCTGAGCGCACTCGAGATTGCTCATTCCGGGAGTTGCGCCGTCCTGCTCTACGATAACATGCTCACATCCTGCGGCGATTGCAAGCTTAACGGTAGCCGCACAGTCGTGTATACCCTGACCGAGAGTTCTGAATTCAAACTGCTCGGGAGTTTCGTCGTCCCATACGTATTCTCTGCCGACAATTTCGCATACGTGCTTCGGTACCTTGTTACGATATGCAAAGTCCTTGATGTGAATTGCGGGTACTCTGCCCTCGTACTTCTTGAAGAAGTCTGCGGGCTTAATACCTCCGCAGATAAGCCATGCGGTGTCGGCCTCAGCCTGAATTCCGGTTTCGGAATAGAGAATATCCATCATTCCGCGGGTGCTTTCCTTGGTTACGGGACCGGCATCACCGGGATGGTTATGGAACAGAAGCTTTATACCTTCTTTTTCGTATATTGAAATAATTTGATCGGCATATTTCTTGGTATCTTCAAAGTGCTCCTCATCGGGGCGGTAGCCTCCGAGTATGTAAGGGAACGTTACTACCTCACAGCCGAGCTTAATCATGTCGGAGCATACCTTCTCGACTCCGTTATTTATATATACCTCAAGTCCGGTGTGGAAAGAGGTACACTTGAGTCCGACGGTGTCAAGAAGTGTTTTGAATTCCTCGACGGTTTTACCGTAGTAGCTCGTGTTAAAGGGCTCAACACCGTCATAACCGAAGTCTTTGAGCTGACGGAGAGTACCTTCAAGGTCACGGTCACACTCGTCTCTTACCGACCAAAGCTGAATGGAAATAGGTTTTGACATAATAAACCTCCGTATTAAACCGGACGAATCCGGAAATTTTTATCAAACGTTAAATCTGAACAGCACGACGTCGCCGTCTGCCATTACGTAATCCTTGCCCTCGCTTCTGTAAAGGCCCTTATCCTTTGCTGCGGCAATTGAACCGCATTCCATAAGGTCGTCATAAGAAACGATTTCAGCACGGATAAAGCCTCTCTCGAAGTCGCTGTGTATCTTACCTGCAGCCTGAGGAGCCTTAGTACCTTTAGTGATGGTCCATGCGCGTACTTCCTTGGGTCCTGCCGTGAGGAAGCTTATAAGTCCGAGTGTTTCGTAGCCCTTGGTAATAAGACGGTCAAGACCGCTCTGAGTTATACCGAGGTCCTCGAGGAACATGGCTTTTTCGTCTGCGTCAAGCTCGGAAATTTCCGCTTCTATTTCGGCACATACGGGGATAAGCTCGCAGCCCTCTTCTTTTGCAACCTTCGCAACGGAATTATAGTATTCGTTATCGGGAGATACCTCGGCAGCTTCGTCCTCACATACGTTGGCAACGTATATAACGGGCTTCATGGTAAGAAGATCGAGATCGCCGAAGAGTTCCCTCTCATCGTCGGTATATTCTATGTTTCTTGCAAGCTTACCGTCTTCGAGACCAGCTTTGATTTTTTCATAAAGATCAAGCGTGGGCTTAAGGGTTTTGTCGCCCTTGAGAAGCTTCGATACTTTGTCAATTCTGCGATCGAGATGTTCGATATCGGAGAATATAAGCTCGAGATTTATGGTCTCCATGTCACGGAGAGGGTCTACCGCTCCGTCAACGTGAACGATATCGGGGTCGTCAAAGCAGCGGAGAACGTGGACAACGGCATCAACGTCTCTTATGTGAGAGAGGAATTTGTTGCCGAGTCCCTCTCCCTTTGACGCACCGCGTACGAGTCCGGCTATGTCAACGAATTCAATTACCGCAGGGGTATATTTTTCGGGAGAATACATCTCCGCAAGTTTATCAAGACGAACGTCGGGAACGGCTACGACGCCTACGTTCGGGTCGATGGTACAGAACGGGAAATTGGCGGAAGCGGCTCCTGCTCCTGTAAGAGCGTTGAAAAGAGTGCTTTTTCCGACGTTCGGAAGTCCGATAATACCAAGACGCATATTATGTTTTCCTTTCGGGTTATTATTTAACTATGAGACGGGCTTCGGTATAGTAGCGTTTGCTCTTTGCTTCACCCATCGAGAACGTTTTACGCGGCAGAGTTCCGAATTTTTCGACGTACGGGAAAAGCTCTTCTTTTGCCATACCGTCAAACAAGAATCCGATTGAATCCTTCTCGCGTGCAAGCTTTTCAAGTGAATCTTCACCGTGGATATAATCGCATTCTCCCTCGTGAGTCTTGAGATATTCGTCGAGGAACATCTGCAGTGAGCCTACGGAGAGTGCGTGCTTCGGACACGGAACGTATATTTCGTAGCTGCGGCTGCCGAATATTACCGTAAACTTCTGGTATTTGCCGAAGCCGTCGGGGTTATTTGCATAATCGCGGAATGCTTCGAGAAGAGTTACCGGTGAACAGTTCTTAACAACTCTGTATATGGGCTCGAATACAAGAGACTTTTCGGTCAAAGATACAAGCTCAACGAGTGCGTATCTTGCGGGATGGTCCGCGGCTGCCTCGCCGAGTTGCTGCTTTACGTTCTCATAATGCGCTTTCGCGGATGCGAGAGAATGGTTACCGTCACCTACGGCATATATGAGGCCGGATTTGCCGTTCTCATAATCCGCAATAACGGAATCAAAGTCGCTTCCTTTAATTCTTACGCCTTTGATATGTCCTCCGCCGAGCATAAGGTCGTGATTATACAGAACCTCACCGCCATTTGCGACTTCCTCTGCTTTGTCAACGAGATAAGAATCGTCACATAGAAGAAGAACGTGAGGAAGCTCCACCGTTGCCGCTTCTCTTATTGCACGGCGCGGTGGTATTCTCTCAATCACGGTTGCTTCGGTAGCTCGTACCGCAGAGACGGAATCGGGAGTATAATCGTACTTCTCAAGGTCGATTTTTCCCACGATACCACGGCGGCACGAGCCGTCGGGAAGAGTTCTTTCCACGTATACGTATGAGGACTCAAGCTTTTTTGTAAGAATTTCGGACGCATTTGCCATGCTCTCCGAAACGGTCTTTTTGTGAGGCTCTTCTGCAACCGTTCCGAGATATGCCTCGGGAAGAATAAATTTATATGCTGATATACCGTCGCCGACAAGGTCTTTGCATTTGTTCCAGTAATCAATTTCGGACGTAAACTGATCGCATGCGATTACCGACCAGTTTTCAAAGCGTTTGTCACCTGCGGGAAAATCCGGAAGGAGAATATCGGCTGACGAAAATACGGTGTTCATTATTGTTTTGCCTTTCTGAGACAGTCGGTAAGCTTGCAGAAGTCCTCCGCGGACAAACGCTCGCCTCTGACGTCTGTGGATAAGCCGCATTCTTCAAGTGCTGCGGTTATCACGTTTTTGGGATATTTTGCGGGAAATGCTCCCGATACTGCGTTGACAAGTGTTTTTCTTCTCTGCAGGAATGCCGCTGTAATTATTGCGGAAACCTCCCGCCCGAATTCCTCGCAGTCATCGGGGGAGTCGGGATATACGGTATTAATTCCGTTTTCGTGAGGTATAAACTGCACGACGGCTGAAGAAACCTTCGGCGGCGGATAGAACGAACCAGGCGAAACCGAAAGAATTTTGTGTACGGTTCCTCTGAGAGCAAGCTCTGCCGTAACCGAACCGTACTCGCCGCTTCCCTCTTTTGCACACAGACGGTCGGCGACCTCGGTCTGTATCATTACCGTAACGGAACGGTAAGGAAGCTTCTCTCCGTACGGGAACGATTCCACAAGCCTCATGAGAATCGGCGTCGTTATGTAGTACGGAAGATTCGCACATACAGCCACGTTACCGTCACCGACAAGAGACGCAATATCGCACTTCATAAAGTCTTCGTTTATGACGGTTACGTTATCACAGTCTGCGAGAGTCTCTCCGAGAAGCGGTATGAGACCGTTATCGATTTCAACCGCAGTTACTGAATCGAACATTTCGGACAGAAACTGTGTCATTGTGCCGAGACCCGGTCCTATCTCAATAGCACGGCTCGCTCCGCTTGAGGCGGCCGCTTCTGCAATTCTTTCGGGAACCGAAGGATTCACGAGAAAGTTCTGACCGTAGCCTTTTTTCGGTGCGAGTCCGTATCTGTCGAGAAGTTCTTTAATATCTCGAAGGTTTGTAAGAACCATCAGAATTTGATTCTCTCTGCAACGTATGCCTTGAGCTCGGTAATCGGAATACGTACCTGCTCCATGGTATCACGGTCACGGACGGTAACACATCCGTCGGTTTCGGACTCGAAATCATAGGTTATGCAGAGAGGAGTACCGATTTCGTCCTCACGGCGGTATCTCTTACCGATGGAACCGGTATCATCGAAATCAACGTTGAATTCTGCGGAAAGCTCATCGAATACTGCAGATGCCTGCTCGGTAAGCTTCTTCGAGAGAGGAAGAACGGCAGCCTTGAACGGTGCAAGTGCGGGATGGAGACGGAGAACGACTCTGGTGTCATTCTTCTCTGCATCAACGACTTCCTCGTCGTATGCGTCGCAAAGGAATGCAAGAACGGAACGCTCAACGCCGAGGGACGGCTCGATTACATAAGGAATATAGTGCTCGTTCTTTTCCGCATCGTAATAAGTAAGGTCTTTACCCGAGGTGTTCTGATGCTGAGTGAGGTCGTAGTCGGTTCTGTCGGCAACGCCCCAGAGCTCGCCCCATCCGAACGGGAACATAAACTCGAAGTCGGTGGTTGCCTTGGAGTAGAAGCAAAGCTCCTCGGGATCGTGGTCGCGGAGACGGAGATTTTCTTTCTTTATGCCGAGAGAATAGAGGAAGTCACGGCAGAAGCCTCTCCAGTATTCGAACCATTCGAGGTCGGTACCGGGCTCGCAGAAGAACTCAAGCTCCATCTGCTCGAACTCACGTACACGGAAGATAAAGTTTCCGGGAGTAATCTCATTACGGAAGGACTTACCTATCTGACCGATTCCGAAAGGAAGCTTCTTTCTCGTGGTACGCTGTACGTTTGCGAAGTTAACGAAAATACCCTGAGCGGTTTCGGGACGGAGATATACGGTGTTCTTTGCATCTTCGGTTACACCCTGGAAGGTCTTGAACATAAGGTTGAACTGGCGGATGTCTGTGAAGTTATGCTTACCGCATGAGGGACAGGAAATGTTGTGCTCCTCTATGAAATCTTTCATTTCTGCCTGTGAAAAAGCGTCGATGGGCTTGTCGAGTTCGGTGCCGGTTTCAGCGCAGTAGTCCTCGATAAGCTTGTCTGCACGGAATCTTTCCTTGCATTCGCGGCAGTCCATAAGAGGGTCGGAGAATCCGCCGAGGTGGCCGGATGCAACCCAAGTCTGCGGGTTCATGAGAATTGCGGCGTCGAGACCTACGTTGTACTTGTTCTGCTGTACGAACTTCTGCCACCACGCGCGCTTTACGTTATTCTTAAGCTCTACTCCGAGAGGTCCGAAGTCCCACGTATTTGCGAGACCGCCGTAGATTTCGGAGCCCGAGAAAATATAACCTCTGTTTTTGCAAAGTGCAACGATTTTATCCATCGTTTTTTCGGTATTTGCAAGTGCCATTCTTATTACCTCTCTGTATGTGAAATAATTAATATCTGTGTTTAGTTTTTAAGCGGGTCGGCAGGCATTCTCAGCGGCATATAATCTTTTGTTGCCGCAAGCACGTCTGGCTTAAAGGAATGAGTGTCGGGATAATACGAACCCGGATAAGTCATAACCGTCGTTTCATATGAACCGAGTGCACGAAGTATATTGCCCTTGGCGATAAACTGCTCAGAGGTCATATCGGTATCAATTTCATCGTCCGCAAGTGCCGTATATACCCAGTACAGCGAATCGTCATCCATTTGTGAAAGCTTTTCGAGGAAACCTTTTACTATATCCGCAAGAAGCTCGCATCTCGTTTTTCCGTTATCGGCATAGTTTTCGAAAAGAATCATGGCTTCAAGGTCACCCGAGGTAACGGTTACGTTACCTGCTTTTACCGCTTTTTCGTATACTATTTCCGTAACGGTGGTTTCGGGTTCTTCGGTATCGGTTTCGTCGGTTTCCTTTTTCTTGTCTTTGTCGTTCTTTTTCGCGGTTGTAGTTACCGTCGTGGTAACGGTAGTTTCCGACGTTTCCTCTGTTTCCGGAGGTGCGGTTACGTAGTTTTTACCGTCGGAATATATATCTTCCGGAAGATAAACGGTGAACGTGCCTATGGCATTAAGAACCTCCGTTAATTCCGTAACGTTTACTATTACCGAATAATCGGGTTTGATTCCTGTAAGAGCAAATACCTTTGATACGAAGTATTCTTTATCATAGAATGAGTTTACGTCTTCAAGAAGCGTTGAGCCGCCGCCCATCTGGGTATAAACTCTCGTTATCGAGGGAATTGAAATAAGAGTACATTCTCCGGTTTCTTTGCAGAAACGTGCAAGCACGATTGATTTTACTTTGACGTTCGTATATTTGCTGAGAGTTCCCATTGTGTCGCCCTTGGTATCTATGGCGTTTATACTCTCGCTCGTGTCGGGATAGTATTTGTAAATTTCAGGTCTTTCATCCGTAACACCGAACAAAACGGTAAACGAGCTTCCCTCCACGTCGGGAACGATGCGTTTGTCCGGGTTTTCGGCAGTCTGAGGAGGTTCTTCGGTTATTAAATGCTCAAGTTCTTCATTCTCTCCGTTGAGGATTCCGTCAACCGTCGTTGTCAGAAATCCGACAAGGAAATAAGCACAAATACCGAATATCAGTGCCGATATCAAAAACGTTATTCCGAAATTCTTAAGTGCGGACATTTTTACCTCCTTTAAGAATCTTTTTCTATCTGTCTCCAGTACTTATAATAAGCTACTACGGTGATGATTTCTTCGGTTTTTAAATCAAAAGCGGTAATTACCGCTCCTTCGAGCGATAAAAGCTCACCGACGTTCATCGCTGTAGCTTCGCAGGCGAATATGCATTCGCCGCTGTCGTTTATAATACCGAGAATTCCTTTTTTGCTGCTGAATACGGCGCCGTGAGAAATAATGGTTTCAACACCTTCTGAGTCACGCACCGTAACGCATCTGAGTTCTTTTTTATCAAGATATTTTGCCATCTTGAGTTTGAAGCTCTTTTTTGAAGAATCTCCTCTCGGGGGTCGTTTTCCCGAACCGAATACAGCCATTATTTAACCTTTTCTATTCCCGTAACGGTTACGGTCATTTCAAGTAAATCGCTGTGCAGAGTTATCTCTGCCGCGGGGGCGACGTACGTTTTATCGGAAGTACGGAAAAGCCCCGACGAATCTCTTCCGCCGTTCACGTTCATAACACCTGCCACGTCAACGAGTGTATTGTCGCCGTTGTCTTCGGCAAAGGTTTTGATATACACGCCGTCTTCGTTCAGGCTGTATATTACGGCGGGAGTTACCGATACGTTATCGGCAAGCGTTCCGAACACGGTACCGTCCGAAAGGAAGAATTCCGAACCGTTCGTAAGCAGCTTGGCAGTTGACGCGCGAATGCTCTTTACCGTAAACGAAACACGGTATTCCCCTCTGTCCGTAATCTCTCCCGGTGAATTCTTTTTAACGTAAAGCCCGATAACGAGAGTTACTATACATGCAAGTACAATAAGGACAGCGAACACGTCAACTACGGTAAGTCTTCGCTTTGACTTACTGTTTGTCTGTTCCACCTTTTCCTGCCTCCCTGTTTTCTCTTGATACCAAATCGGCGATTTCGAGTTTTTTCTTCAGTCTTTTATATTCTTCTTCATCCTCGCTGTCAAACAGTCCGGAATTAAGACGGGACGCGGGGTTTATCATGACCGCATAGTTGAGTGCGAGTACCACAACAGCAACTCCGAGAAGAATCAAAGCCTTTACCACGGTGGTGGTATTAACGAGACTGTCGGCCATCACAACAGCCACAAGGCCCATTATTGCGCATATTGCATAAAGAATGCGTACGCTTTCTCTCTGTGAAAATCCCATATCAACGAGTCTGTGATGGATGTGTCTGCGATCGGGAGAGAAAGGATTCTTGCCGTGAAACAGACGTCTGAAGAATGAAAATACCGTTTCGAAAAGCGGAAGTGCAAACACGGTAATCGGTACGAGGAAGGAGATCATCGTATGCAGTTTAAAGAGTCCGCTTGAAGATATTACCGCAAGACTGTAACCGAGGAATAGCGCTCCAGCGTCTCCCATGAATATTCTTGCGGGATGACGGTTGAACGGGAAGAAGCCAATGCAGGACGCAAGCAGAAGCGCGGTAAGGAGTGCCGACGTTACGTCCTTCATAATAAGCATTACGCAGAATATCGAGCCTGAGCAGATTGCAGATATACCGCATGCAAGACCGTCAAGACCGTCAAGCAGGTTTATTGCGTTTGTAAGTCCAACTATCCAGAGTATGGTAAAAGGCACCTCGAATATTCCGAGCACTACTACGTGCCCGAACAGAGTAATGTGGTCAATGATGATTCCGAACCAGACGGCAATGCCTGCCGCCAGTATCTGCAGAATAAATTTTATTAATGCGGGTATACGGTAAATATCGTCAATTATACCTACGATTATAAGAAGCAGTCCGCCCGTCCATACGGCATAAAGCGTATTATTGTACTGTGCGAATATTGAGCTAGCCGTAATAAAGCCGAGGAATATTGCGAGACCGCCTATTCTCGGAATGGGCTTTGCATGCATTCTCCGCGCATCGTTCGGTACGTCGATTGCACCTATTTTGTAAGCGAATACTCTTACCGGAGGTGTCATTGTGAATGACACAAGTCCGGCACACAGCACCGCCGTTATGTACATTATAATCGTTTTTAAATCCATTTTTATACCTTTGAATATTTGAATTCAGGCTTTTTCAACACTGATGAGTTCTCCCGGATAGTGAAGAGCCGGTACGGTAACCGTTATTTTCTCGCCTATCAGTATATCGTTTCCGTTAACCGAATACTTTCCTCCCGTAAGTGCTGCGGAGGTTTCTACGGTTATATATAAGTTTATAAGCTCATCGGAAGGAGTCAGTACCTGTTTTCCGTCTTTGTCACAGCCGACAAGATTATGTCTTTCATAATCGACGGCGGTAACCGTCCCGAGAGCGGATTTCCCTTCGGATACGTACAGAACGTCACCGACGGAAATATTATCCGAAAATTCCGATGATATTCCGGAGAGCTGCACTACAAAGCGGATTTTCTCTTCGTTTTTACCGCCGATTGCGGGAAGCAGATATGACAGCGCCGAAAGTATCAGAAGTGCCGCTATGATAACCGCAAATACGTCGGTTACGTTAAATCTCGGTTTGCTTCTTTCCATGACGTTCTCCTTTCTCTTATTTATCACGTGCGGGTATATCGTAATTACATATGCCGTCGGTACCGTCGGGTGACGAATACTTCTTTGCAGTTCCCGCGCCGTATCTTGCAGCAGCTGCCGCAATCGCCGCTAACGCAAATGCAGTCAAGGTTATTCTCGTATTTTCGAATACGTTTTCGAATATGCCGTTCGCGGCAAACATTATAAGTGCGGAATATGCGCATGCGGCACGCAGTCTTATTATTCTGCGGATTTTCTCGGCGCCCCATACTTCGCTCTCCGTGGTTACGGTATCGCCCGCAGAGCTTTTTTCAAGTGTTCTTACGAGAGCTTTATATCTTCCCGCCGTTCTGATTTCATCGGTTGCTTCAAGTGAACGCGAGGCTGTAAATACTGTTACCGTAATTATGATAAACAGCGCCGCGAGCGTTACGGTGTACAGCATTCCGTATTTTTCGGTTATACTGAAATAAAGTCCGTCTTTCACGGTCTCGGGTCCGGGAATGAAATCAAGTCCTGTTTTCGCTCCGAAAGTCAGTAATGCGAATGACACAAGAGTTATAACCGAAATTATCACGGTATAGGTGCGCCATTTTCCCGTCCTGAAAGTGATAAAGGTTAATAAAGATAATGCAGCTGCCGCCCAAAGACTCGGATTACCGGAAAGCACGACTCCCGAAACGAACATCAGGAGAATAACGAAATATCCGCCGAGACTTTCTTTCGTGTCTATACGCACGGTGATGAAATACAGTGTCAAAGGAATGCAAACCGCGCAAAGAACAGTCCATACTTTCGATGACATTGCGAAAATGAAGGGCATACCGATAACTGAAGAAATCTCTGCGGGTATATACGGATCAATTCCGAATCTAATAAACAGGCTCAGTACGAGTGTAAATACGGTAAGAATTCCCGTTCCGCAAAGAAGTGCGGCAAGTGAACGGTCATACCATTTTCTTGCGTTATGACCCGAGTTTAAGACTATCCATATAAAAGCAAAGCACAGAACCGATGCCGCCATCTTGTATTCTTCGCCGATTACGGTTCCGACGGCTGTCGCTATCACGAACAGAAGCATTATAACGTCGGAGCTTTCGATTTTAAGTACCCGTTTTCCGAGCAGTACTTTTATAACGTACGAAAAGAAAGTAACTGCACATATAATGCAGAGAGTATCCGCAGAACAGAACGGAAGCAGGAAGCACACTGCAGCTATTCCCGTTTCGGGAGTACTGAGAACCGCAATCGTAAGTGCCGTGCGGAAGAAAACAAGAAACATCGTTCTCTGCGTGAAAAATGCGGTAAGAGTACCTGCAATTACGCCGAATATGAATGCGGTATTACATCTG
>JAZUGD010000046.1:0-3018 GCA_045641025.1 Eubacteriales bacterium | reverse complement strand
AGTAACCACGCTGACGGAAAGTTAAACTGAAAATGACGCTTTCCCCGCACGTCCACGCAGGGACAACGGGTTCCGTCATCCCGAGGGGCGGGTCATACGATTGGACGCAATTACTCCACGCCCCGTGGGGATCCGGAGCTGCGGTTTGGTATTCTTCGCGGTGGTAAGCTGATAAACAGTTTACATTCGCTTAGCGGATTAAGTCTGTACTTTGAGTACCTGCAAGTCCAACCACGCACATACTGTATTATAATCGTATCTCTTCGACGTATAGAGATAGCGTCCGTACATCCGGATCCCCAACGGCGTGGGTCATCGCAAAGTATTGTGCGATTCCGGCGTTTTCGGGCGATGACCATGCCTCGGGATGACGGTGTCGGGTGTCCCTGCGTGAACCTGCGCGGTTTACTGTCAATGCCGTTATGCCCGCGCCTTGACGGAACCCGTTGTCCCTGCGTGGACCTGCAGAAAATTGTTCTTTATGTTCGATGCGGCGGGAGTGGGTGTTAGGCTTCGCCTAAACCCTGCCCCCGCCCTACGGTGTACCCATTGTCCCTGCACAGACGTAAAGTACAGCCTCTGAATGCTGAATGCTGAATGCTGAATACCGAATGCTGAATACCGAATGCTTCTTCCCTGCAAATGTTAAATTTTAAAAATACTGTGGAAATTGCCGCTTCTCTATGGTATAATATAAGGTAACGTGAAATAGTGTCCGAATTTCGGGCGCGTTTCCCGTACCCGCCGCTCTTTCGCGGGTACGAAGAAAGGAATCATAGACATGCGTAAAAACAAGTATATACTTATCGCTCTCGCGCTCGTGCTGCTTCTCTCGCAGTTCGTCGCCGTAGGCGTTCTCGCAGACGAAGACCCGGTAACCGAACCTCCGATTGTGACCGACCCGCCCGTCGTCACCGACCCGCCGGTAGTCACCGATCCGCCCGTCGTTACCGACCCGCCGGTTGTGACCGACCCGCCCGTAACGACTCCGAGCGATACCAAGCCGCCCGTAACGGTTCCCACCGAGACGACCCCGTCCGTAACCGTTCCCACGGATCCGGTAACCGAGCCCACCGATGCCACGGAGGAGCCCGCTACCGTCGAGACTACCGAAACGGTAATGTCCGAGGACGAGCCCACGCCGCCCCCCGTTACGATGAAGACGCTCGGCCCGAAATACACGTCGGCATCGACCCAGCGGTCGATGGAGGAGCGCACCGTGATAGTCACCGAAACCGACACGGAGAACGACACGTTCTTCGAGCCCGTGACCACGGGTGAAGGCTTTGAGAAGAACACGGGCTTCCGCTCGCCGCTTCAGGTAGTATCGTTCGTATTCGGCTTTGCCGTAATCGCGTCCGTATTCCTTGCAATCTTCTCGATTGTCAGACGCATCATAACCGCCGACAAGGGCGACAATAAATAAACCGGAGCCCGCCCGCAAGTTACTTTCATAAAAGAAAGGCCATACCGTTAATTATGGATAAAAAAGACAGAGATATTCTCTCCGAAATACAGAACACTCCCGCAAGCGCTCCCGAGGAAATCGAGCGTTTCGAGTCGGTGACGGAAATAGATTCTCTCTTCCCCGAGGAGGACGTCAAAATCACCGTGCCCGACGTGCCCGAAATTCCCGACGAGCCCGCGGATACGAACGCGGAGCTTGATGCAATCGAGCTGCCGTTCGTCGCCGAGGACGATATTCCCGCGGTAATGCCCGACGAGCCCGGGGACCTCGACTCGCTTCTCGACAATACTCCCGTCGTCACTGCGCCCGCAGAAGAGCCCGCAAAGGCTTCAGCAGAAGAGCCCGTAAAGGCTGAGTCAAAGGAACCCGACGACGACACGTTCGTGTCGTCCGTAAAGGCTGCAGCAAAGGAAACCGATGACGACACGTACACTCCCGCAGAAGCACCCGCGGAAAAAGGAACCGACGCGGACGACGACGTCCTCGTGGACGGCATTTTCTCGGGTAAGCAGAAGTCCAAAGCGGGAACGAAGCGCAATCCCTACACCGCAGACGGCCCGAGAAAGAAGAGCACCGAGTTCTCGGTCAAGCATAAACGCAAAAAAGAAGCAGCGGGCCGCAGTGACGCCCGCTACTCGCTGAGCGACGAGGAAATCGCGACTCTTGCCGCCGCCGCAGAGGATGCCGTTGCAAACGGCCGCTACGGTGCCGCGCTCGACTCCGTATTCTTCACGGCAGGCGAGGCGCGCGAGGCACTCCGCTCGCGGATCAACGTCCGTATCCCGATAGGAAGCGAGGACGCCGACCTTCCCGTAATCTCGGCTGCCGCGCTGATTGAATCCTATCTCGAATGCGAGGATATCTCCCCCAAGGACATCGTTGAAAAGCTCTGCCTTATCATCGAATCGTCCGAGGACGAAAACCACGTCCGCCCGACGAAGGACGAAATGGCGCTCCGCGTATTCAAGTGTGTCGTCATCATGTGCGTTCACGCCGAGCAGTGCGGCAGGCATCCCGAAATCAAGGCGAAGCTCTACAACGCCGAGGGAAGCTTCCTCGACTCGTTCCTTGAAACGAACGTCGACGGCATGCTTGCACTCCACCGTAAGGAGATTTACCGCTTTGCCGAATCCGTCGCTCTCCAGAGCAACGTCGTAAGCAGCGTGCTGTACGCATATCTCGATAATTCGAGATATTCCGAGTCGTTCCCGAAGCGCTTCTTCGCGCACACGAAGGGCGTGCTCACCGCGGCTATCGTATGCGGCGTGCTCTGCCTTGTTGCGATGATCGTGTACGCGGTAACGTACGGCGGACTCATGAATTTCATCGCGCAGGACACGAAGCTCATGACGTTCCTTCTTATAATTGCCGTTCTCTTTACCGCAGGCATGTGCGGTATCGCCTGGCTCGTTTACGCCGGCGGAGAACTGAAGAAAATGAGAAAATAAAAAAAGCACCCGAAAGGGTGCTTTTCGGTTTTAGGCGAAGCCTAACATCGGGTTTAGGCGCAGCCTAACACCCATTTCACCGAAGGTGAACAACCACGGAAT
>JAZUGD010000045.1:0-3172 GCA_045641025.1 Eubacteriales bacterium | reverse complement strand
TTTTATTCTTATTTAAGCTTAACTGCTTCGCGTGCCTTTGCGGCGATGGACTCGGCGTCGAGACCGAATTCCTTAACGAGAGCGGCTGCGGGACCGGACTTACCGAAGACGTCCTTGACGCCTACGCGGAGTACGGGTACGGGCTTGCCTTCGCATACGACCTCGCATACTGCGGAGCCGAGACCGCCGATAACGGAGTGCTCCTCAGCGGTAACGATTGCGCCGCATGCCTCAGCCTCGGCGAGAACGAGCTCACGGTCGATAGGCTTGATGGAAGCCATATTGACGACGGATGCGCTGATGCCCTCTCCTGCGAGAATCTCTGCTGCTGCGAGAGCCTGCTCAACCTCGATACCGGTTGCGATGATGGAAACGTCCTTGCCTTCCTTCAGCTTAACGCCCTTACCGATGGTGAAGGTGTGGTCGTCGCCGAAGAGTACCGGAACTGCCATTCTGCCGAAACGGATGTATACGGGACCGGTATGCTTGATAGCAGCCTCAACTGCGAGCTTTGCCTCGGTCGCGTCTGCGGGGTTGAGCACTACCATGCCGGGAATCGTTCTCATGAGAGCGAGGTCCTCGTTGCACTGGTGGGTAGCGCCGTCCTCACCTACGGTGATGCCCGCGTGAGTTGCGCCTATCTTTACGTTGATGTGGGGGTAGCCGACGGAGTTACGTACCTGCTCGAAGGCACGTCCTGCGGCGAACATTGCAAAGGAGCTTGCAAACGGAATTTTGCCGCTGAGAGCGAGACCTGCGGCAACGCCGATCATATTGCCCTCTGCGATACCGCAGTCGAAGAAACGGTCGGGGAATGCCTTCTTGAACATTCCGGTCTTCGTTGCAGCCGCGAGGTCTGCGTCGAGAACTACTAAGTCCTCGTACTTTGCACCGAACTCAACGAGAGCGGCGCCGTATGCTTCACGAGTAGCGATTTTATCTGCCATTTTTCTTATCCCCCTGTCTTACGCTCTGAGCTCCGCAATAGCGGCCTCATACTCTTCGTCGCCGGGCGCCTTGCCGTGCCAGCCGACGTTGTTCTCCATGAAGGAGACACCCTTACCCTTGACGCTGTTCGCGATAATCACGGTGGGCTTGCCCTTGCATTCCTTAGCTGCCTTGACAGCCGCTTCGATTTCGTCGAAGCAGTGAGCGCAGATGGTGATGACGTTCCAGCCGAACGCCTCGAACTTCTTGTCGTACGGAGTGGGGTTCATAACGTCTGTAATCTTACCGTCTATCTGGAGTCCGTTGAAGTCGAGGAATACGCAGAGGTTGTCAAGCTTGTAGTGAGCCGCGAACATTGCAGCCTCCCATACCTGACCCTCTTCGGTCTCGCCGTCACCGATTATCGCCCAGATGCGGGCGGGAGAGTTCGAAAGCTTGTGGCCGAGAGCCATGCCGCATGCGGCGGAGATACCCTGACCGAGAGAACCGGTGGACATTTCAACACCGGGGATGTGCTTCATATCGGGGTGCCCCTGAAGACGTCCGGTCTGCGAACGGAAGGTCTTGAGCTCCTCTACCGGGAAATAACCTCTGTTTGCGAGTACGGAGTAAACGGCGGGTGCCGCGTGACCCTTGGACATTACGAATCTGTCTCTGTCCTTCATGTCGGGGTTCTTCGGGTCTATGTTCATCTCTTCGAAATAGAGATAGGTTAAAATATCGGCTGTGGAAAGCGATCCGCCCGGATGACCGGATTTTGCGGAGTGCACCGCGTCGATGATGCCGACTCTTACGTCTTTGGCAATTTCTTTGAGCTCGTTCTTTCTGGTTGCGTCCATAAACGCTCCTTCCTTTCGGATGAATATTGTATTGCGGCAAAGCATTACCGCACATTCTCCAGTATAATATATTGTAATAAAAATCTTGCGTTTTGTCAAGGACTCTTGACCTTTTGCAAAAATAATAGTATAATATTAATCGGTATTATTGTGTGATAATATTGACAAGTGTCCGAAACGGATATTCGGACGTCATAAAACTCCGAGAAAGGCACGGTCTGTTTATGAGAATAATCAAAAATAAAGTTCTTCTGATAGTGCTCGCCGTACTGATTTGCATCCCCACCGTCGTTGCCGTCGTGTACTATTCGCTCAACAAGGGCGGCACGATTTCTCCCGACGCAGCATCCACCCTCACGATTAAGGATTCCGAGGGCGGTGAGTACGTCTTTGAGAAGGGCGCAAGCGAAGAGGCTGACACTCTCATCGGCATTTTCAATAAGATGGAAAAGAACGCCGAGGAAAGAGGCGCTCTTCCCGATGCGGTTTCCTCCTCTCCCGGGCTTACCGTTATTTACAGCACGGGCGCAAGAGAGACGAGATATCAGTATTATCTGACCCGCGGTGCGGATAACGCGTACTACCTTGACACCACCGGTAAGGCGTTCCAGATTCTCGCCGAGGACGCCGAGGAATTCCTCGCGACTCCGTATGCCGCAAGCATCTACAACGAATCGAAGATTCCCGCTCTGATGCTCTCGGGCGAGCACAAGGTCGCTCCCTCCGCGGCAGAGTGGATGTACAAGAACTCCTCCGGCAATTTCGTTGCCGCAGACGTCAGCTCCATCATCGCGAAGGAGGAGGCCTCCTACGAGCTTGACGGCGGTCTCTCGCTTGAATATTCCGTTGAGCCCGACAACACGCTGGTCGTTATAACCGACGACGCGGGCGAGACTATCTTCAACGACTCTTACGCAAACATCGGCTCGCTTCACATCACTGCAGGTACGAACGTACACGTTTCCGTTGAGGCAAAGTGGTTCGAGGATGAAGAAAAGACGTATTACGGCTCCCTCACCCACACCTTCAAGGCAGTTGTTTCCGAGGTTGCCGAGTTCTATCCCGGAGTCACCTCCGCAACGGTCGGTGAGTTCGTCTCCATTACCGCTCTCAACGTAAAGAACCCCGCAAAGATTCAGTTCACCTCCGAGCCACCTATTGAGTACGAGCCCAAGTTCGTAACCGACGAGGCAAACCCCGAGTACGTCCGCGCACTCGTTCCGTTCAAGACGACTCTTACCCCCGGCAACTACGTATTCACTCTCTCCTACGCAGGTACGACTCAGCAGATTAACTTCACTCTTACCGACAGAACCTTCAACACGAAGGAGTACGACATAGACGAGGCTACCGCCGCATCGTTCTACACCGAGGAATCGCGCACA
>JAZUGD010000044.1:0-2630 GCA_045641025.1 Eubacteriales bacterium | reverse complement strand
CATCCACCGCTACGCTCGGATGCCACCTTCCCTATCAAGGGAAGGCTTGTGTTTGCGTTTACTTTAAGTAAGTTTACAGACATATAATACAACTTCTGAATGCTGAATGCTGAAAACTGAATGCTCGCCAAGCTTCGGTTTGTCGAAACAAAAAGAAGCCCCGAGGGGCTTCTTTTTTCTGTTTTATTTAGCGAGGAGCTCGCCCATTTCCTTGCGTACGGAAATGAGGTAATCGCCGTCGGTGTTGTACTCAAGCAGGTCGGTGGTGATCTTCTTGACGAACTCGTCTGCCGTGTCCTTGCCGTACTTTTCTTCGATGAGCTTCAGGTAGTCGAAGTCCTCGATACCGTCGCGGACGATGTCAAGACGGATACTCTCAATGGGAGTCTCTCCGAGGTTCCAGAGCGTACCGGGGTAAATGAGCAGACCGCCGAATTCGTCGACGATGGCGGAATTCTTTCTCTGTACGAGGCTCCAGTCGGATACAGCCCAGTAGAGGAAGCCGTCGGTGTCGTACAGGTACTGCTGCCAGAAGAGCTCACGGTTCTCGTATCCGGGCTTGGAGGCGTAGATGTTGCAGTATCCGTCACGCGGGTTGTCGCTGGTGTACCACCAGAGCGACTTCTCGGGATGCTCGGCAATATCGGCGTCGTATCTCGAACGGAGAGTACCGAAGCGCTCGACGGTGTTGACCTTGAAGTAGTCGTAATGGCACTGTGCCAGCGGGTTCGTCGAGTACGGGTCGGTGAACAGCCACGTGTGCGGGCAGAAGATGTCGGAGTTCTTGATTACGACCTCGATGATGTCTCCGTCGTGTCCGCCTGCGGTATACTCGGTGTTCTTTACGGAAGCCGCGGTGTCAAACGGCTGGTTGAAGTGGTTGGGGATCATTACCTGCGCGCCGGGGAAGATGTCGTGCGCGTGCTTGTAGTTGGTCTCGATGCTCTTGAACTGCTGATAGAGCGTACCCTTTTCGGGAGAGGTGCCGTCGGGACCGGGCTCGTCGTTAAGATAGAAGTAGCCTTTCTTCATGGCGTCGGGGTTGTCCTTCAGCGTCTCGTAAGCGGCTCTTACCTGATCGTCGGAGCGTTCGTAGTCTCCGCCGTAGCCGACACCGCCTACGAGGAAGGCGGTAACTCTCGGGTCGTTGATGTAAGCCTGTGCTCTCTCGTCGTCAACGTCGTAAGGAAGAATTACGGAGCAGAGACGGTTTTCGAGAAGCTCGTTGTAGTATTTTGCAAATACCTCGGAGATGGCGTCCTTGACCTCCTGACCCTCGCCGTTGAACTTATACGTGGTTACAACGTTGAGGCGGCTGAGTCCCATGGAGGATGCGCACTTGGTGGGCGGGAGGATGAAATCCCACACGTACAGATATGCGTACGCGCGCTTGATTTCGTCCTTGCCGGAGAGCACGGTAATCTCGGACTCGTAGAGTCCGGGAGCGGTATCCTTGTCGGTGGTGGCCTTGAGGCAGAACGGCATGAACTTGCCTGCGGCGATATTAAGACCGGTCAGAGTCGGAACGAGAGCGTCCGCAACGCTGACGACGGTCGCCTTGGTGGTGGGGTTGATAACGTCGTAGAAGTGCTCGTAGAACAGCTCGGTCTTAACCTTCGCGCCGTTCGCCTTGGTGAAGGGAGTGAACTTGACGGTCAGGTCATTACGGGCTTCGGATGCGGTGAGCACGAACTGGGTCTGCTCTGCCTCGTCCTTTGCGGCATAGATGACGTCGGTCACCTTGTCGCCGAACTCGGTCTGCTTCTTCGTGTACTTGTCAACGCCGTTGCCGAAGATAAGCTCCATCGTCTTGTCTTCCTTGACGGCGGTCTGCTTCTCTTCGATGACGGTCATGCCGACACCGCCGAGGAATACGTGCCACTTTGCGATGTACTTGAGAAGCGTCGTAACGTCGGAAACGTTGACCTTGCCGTCCGCGTTGACGTCAGCAGCAATCTCGTTGCACGCAACATCCCACTTGGCAAGCTTTTTGAGAAGCGTCGTCGCGTCGGAAACGTTGATTTTCGCGTCGCAGTTTACATCACCGTAGATGATTGCGGCGAGAGAATCGTCACCTGCGGATACGGTCGCGCCGGTGGGCACCTTCTTGCCGTCCTCAACGGACACGGTAATGTCCGCGGAATTCTCAAAGAGAGCCTTGAGCTCCGCTGCGGTCGGGTTTCCGGGGATGCCGAGAACGAGACCCGCCTCACGGTCGAGGGTGAGTCCTTCGATTGCGGCGTCTTTCACGGGAGTCAGCCCTGCACCGTCTGCGGAGACGGCAACAGCGGAAAGACATCCTGCGAGCACTGCGAGAAGCAGTACGGCGGAAATGATTTTTTTCATGTTTATATCCTTACCTTTCGTGGTAATAAAATACTGGTGTAAGAGAACAATGATATCGTTTTCGGGTCGAAAACGATGATATATCGGTACAACCGATATGATATACTCGCTCCGCTCGCATGATATACGCTTCTGTGAAGCGTATTGCGGAAGAAAACCGCATGCGGTTTTCAATTTAATTAAATGTTTTGCGAAGCAAAACTTCCTTAATACGGCTCTGCGGAGCCGTATATCATATGCCGGAGGCATATATCATACTTGTATATCACCGTTTTCCCTCAAGG
>JAZUGD010000043.1:0-13297 GCA_045641025.1 Eubacteriales bacterium | reverse complement strand
GCCGGTGGATGAGTAGTAATGTACAGATTCACTATCCGTCCGTAGGTATGCATGTATCAACTACTCATCCGTCAGCTAACGCTGACACCTGACCCCTTTCGCCTTGCGAAAGGCAATCAAGAGAAGGCTCGGGTTTGCGTTAACTTTATGTAAGCATACAGACGTAAAGTACAGTTTCCGAATGCCGAATACCGAATGCTCACTCCACGTCGAACAGCTTCTCGAATTTCGGGAAAATTGCTTTGAACTCGAATATCTTATCGTACGTTTTGTCAAACCAGCCGATGAGCACGCCGTTCACCAAGGTCACAACAACCGTGCCCCAGCCGACGCCGACGAATTTGCCGAACAGAACGAGCGTCATCACGACGGCGACTGTAAAGCAGCCGAGGTCGAAAAGCCTCTTGAATTTCGTGCGGTCAAGCTTAAAATGCCCCGATACCGCCTTGACGAAAAAGTCGTACACCTGCGGGTAAAGATAGGTCTTGAACACAAGCGCAACGGAGAGGGAGGTGAGCACCATGCCGCAGACGAAAAACGCGATTCTCACACCCATCGGGAGCGAGCCCGCGGGAGTGACGTCGGGGTTGAGCCATGGCACGAGCGCGCGCCACAAATCAAGCACGGCACCGTAGATGACACCCGTCAGAAACGCGAAGAAATAAACGATTTTTACCTTTTTAATAAGTATGCAGAATACGATGAAGAGCAGAGCCTGAACGACGTATTCGCCCATACCGAACGTGAACCAGTCGAAGGGCATCTTCTCGCTGAGGATGAACGCGGGAGACACTATCATCGAAAGCCCGAAATTCGCCTCCGCCATCATGGCGACCGCGAATGCGAGAATTATTATGTGAACGAGATACGCAATCTCTTTGGGAAATACGATTTTCTTTTTCATTATGCCTGCCTTACGGTTACCTCTCCGCTACGGAGAGTTTTTTCTGTTCCGTCGTCGGTGCGGATGACGAGCCCGCATTCCGCGTCGGTGCCGATTACCGTCGCACCGTACGTTTCCGTCGGCGTGAAGACGGTTATCGCCCTGCCGCACAACAGCTGCCGCCGTGCGTATTCCTCTGCCGTGCCGAATTCTTTAAAATATTCCGTCACAATCGCCTGAGCGAGAACGACGGGGTCGGGCGCGGTATATCCTTCACCCGCAAGAGACGCAGCCGTCTCTTTTACCTCGTTCGGTACGGACGTGAGGTTCATCCCGATGCCTACAACGGCACGGGAAAGCCTGCCGTTCTCGTTTATTCCCTCGCAGAGAATACCGCACAGCTTGCGCCCGTGCAGAAAGACGTCGTTGACCCATTTTATCTCCGTCTCCGTTCCGCAGAGGGAGTCAACGGCTCGGCAGACGGCAACCGCCGCCCGCGCCGTCAGCGTGATTCCGTCGTCTGCGGGAACGGTAAAGCTCATGTAAAGCCCGCCTTCGGGAGAGAGGAACGTGCGGCCACGGCGGCCGCGTCCGCCCGTCTGACGCTTTGCAATAACGACGGTGTCCCCGCATCCCGCGAGGGCTTTTTCCTTCAGGTACGTGTTCGTTGACACGAGAGAGTCGAATATTTCAAGCTTCATTTTGCAAGAGTGCGGATTATCTCTCCCGCCATCATGAGTCCCGCAACGGACGGTACGAACGATACGCTTCCGGGCGGGGTGCGTACGCCGGGCTCGGATTTGACGGATATGGGCTCCTCGCGTGAGTAAACCACGCGGAGAGAATCAATACCGTCGCGGCGGCAGAGCCGTCTCATCTCGCGTGCGAGAGGGCAGACGGAGGTGTCGTAAAGGTCGGCAATCTCAAGGCGCGACGGGTCGAGCTTGTTGCCCGTGCCCATGCACGAAATTATCGGAATGCCCGCCGCCTTTGCGCGGCGAATCAGCTCAAGCTTCGAGGTTATCGAGTCTATCGCGTCCGCAACGTACGAAACTCCCGTAAGGTCTACCGTGTCGGCGTTTTCGGGAGTGTAGAAAATATCGTACGCCACAATATCTACGTTCGGGTTTATCGAGCGTGCGCGTGCGGCGGCAGCGTCGGTTTTCTTTTGCCCGACCGTGTCCGCCGTGGCGATAAGCTGACGGTTGATGTTCGACACGGACACCGTGTCCGCGTCGACGATGATGATACGGCCGACTCCGGCGCGCACGAGTGCCTCAAGCACGTACGAGCCGACGCCGCCGATACCGAAAACGGCAACGGACGAGCGCGCAAGCGCGTCGACTCCGTCACCGAGAAGAAGCCGGGTACGAGAAGTAAAATCTTCCATTTTTAACCTCAAAGCCGCGAAGCGGCGGAACAAAATCCATCATGCGTGAAAACAGATACGGCGAAAGTTTTAAACAAATAAAATTTTCACGCGTATATAAATCCTCCGCCTGCGAGTGCGTCGCCGTCGTAGAGCACGAGCGACTGTCCGGGCGCGGGTGCGCGTACCGCCTCGTCGAAAACGACGCGGATTCGCCCCTCCGGCGCCGGATAGACCGTCGCCGAAGCCTCTTTTTTAGTATATCTTACCTTTACCGAGAAGCGTGCGCCCGCGTCCGTCAGCGGAACGCGAAGCAGAACGTCACCGGCGAAAACTTCCTTTTTATATAAGTCCCCGTCATCACCGAGCACGACGCGTCCGCTCGCCGCGTCACGCGAGAGCACGTACGCCTTGTGACCGAGCGCGATGCCGAGCCCGCGGCTCTGTCCGGGAGTGAAATATCTCTGTCCTCTGTGAGTACCGAGCACCGTGCCGTCGGGAGCGACGAACTCACCGGGTGCGGGTGCGCCGAGAACGGAGTCGAGAAACGCTCCGGTATTTCCGTCGGGGATGAAGCATATATCCTGACTGTCGGGAGTGTGCGAGCAGGGAAGAGAGGCGTTTGCCGCAATCTCTCTCACCTCGGTTTTCGTCAGCCCGCCGAGCGGGAAGACGAGACGTGAGATTATGGAATCGGGCAGCGCCCACAGCATATAGCTCTGGTCCTTGTCGGGGTCGGCGCCGCGGCGGATGAATACCGAGTCGCCGCACCGTCCGACTCTTGCGTAATGCCCCGTCGCTATCTCAAAAATGCCGTATTCGTCGGCGTACGACGCGAGAAGCGGGAACTTTACGTCGCGGTTGCACACGACGCACGGGTTGGGTGTGCGCCCTTTTTCGTATTCCTCGGCAAACGGACGCTTTACGAGACGCGCAAACGTCTCCGACGCGTCTCTCGTTTCGTGAGGTATGCCGAGCCGGTCGCATATCGCGCGCGCGCCGTCACCCACGCCGTCGCCGTTCATGTCGAACGTGACGCCGCGGACCGTGTACCCGCCGCGCGTGAGGAGATAAGCCGCCGCGCCGCTGTCGACGCCGCCGCTCATCGCCGTGCAGATATGCTTCGTTTCCATAACCTTTTACCTTTAATTTCAGTTTTCGAAAAATACGCCGCTGCCCATATCCTCAAAATCGAGAATATCGGAGAGAATATAGTTCGAGACGAACATTCCCTTCGGGGTCAGCGCGATGCTTCCGTTTCGCCTTACGGCAAAGCCGTCCTTTACGTACGGCTCAAGCTTCTGCCCGTACATTTCCTCAAAATCCTCGCCGAAGCGGTAAGAGAATTCGTCGAACCGCACTCCGGCGCAGAGGCGCAGACGGAGCATAACGTACTCGCCTATTCTCTCGCGGGGAGATATTTCCTCTGACGAGTCGAGTATGTCGATGTCGGCGACGGGATTGTTCACTCCGTTTATGTACGTTTTTATGTTGCGCGAATACGAGAAGCGCACGTTGTTGAAGTACGAGTGCGCACCGGGACCGAAGCCGAGGTATTCGCGGCAGTTCCAGTATTTCATGTTATGACGCGAGAATTTTCCGCGCGCGGCAAAATTGCTTATCTCGTACTGCGGGTAGCCCTCCGCATTGAGATACTCCACCGCGTGCAGGTACATCCGTACCTCCTCGTCCTCGTCGGGGAACGTGAAGCGGTCGCGGTGCTCGTACAGGGGCGTGCCCTCCTCGAGACGCAAATCGTACAGCGACACGTGGTCAACGCCGAGGCGCGAGACGTAGCGCAGGTTGCGCATCAGCGTATCCTCCGTCTGCCCGGGAATACCGAACATGAGGTCAACGCTGATATTGTCAAACCCCGCCTCTCTCGCAAGACGGTACGTGTTCTCGAAATCGGCACGCTTGTGCGTGCGTGCAAGGGAAGCAAGCTCGTCGTTATCGCCGGACTGAAGCCCGATGCTCAGACGGTTCACTCCCGCACGGCGGAGCTTTTTGAGACTGTCGGCGGTGACCGTCGCGGGGTTTGCTTCAACCGTAAACTCAGGCTCGCGCGAAAGACGGAAGTTTTTCTTGACCGCCTTGATTATCTTAACGAGGTTTTCGGTCGGGAGCACCGTCGGGGTGCCTCCGCCGATATAAACCGTATCGACCGTGCGGTCGGCGGTGCTTTCCTTATATGCCGCCATGTGCAGAATCAGCGCGTCGGTATAAGCGTCGAAAATCTCAGGCTCCTTCGGCACGAAGGAGTAGAAATCGCAATACGCGCACTTGCTTCTGCAGAACGGTATGTGTACGTATATGCCGAGCGGCTCGCTCTTCACGGCGCGTCCGCCGGCTCCGGGAAACTCAACCTTCATCGTCAAACTTGAGGACCGCCATGAACGCCTCGGGAGATACCTGAACCGAGCCGAGCTTGCGCATCTTCTTTTTACCTTCCTTCTGCTTTTCAAGCAGCTTTTTCTTTCTCGTAATGTCGCCGCCGTAGCACTTGGCGAGGACGTCCTTTCTCATTGCCTTGACCGTTTCGCGGGCGATGATTTTGGAGCCTATCGCCGCCTGAATCGGTATCTCGAAGAGCTGACGCGGAATGTTGTCCTTCAGCTTTTCGGCAATCTTGCGCGCTCTCGGATAAGCCTTGTCGGAATGCACGATGAACGTCAGCGCGTCGACGAGCTCGCCGTTCAGCAGGAAGTCGAGCTTCACGAGACTGCTCGTGTCGTATCCGTCGGGCTCGTAGTCGAGCGAGGCGTAGCCCTTACTGCGGGACTTGAGCTGGTCGAAGAAATCGTATATTATCTCGTTGAGCGGCAGACGGTAGTGAAGCTCCATTCTCTTCTCGTCAAGGCGCTTCATGTCGACGAAAACGCCTCGCCTGTCCTTGCACATATCCATGATGCCGCCCATGAAGTCGGTCGGCGTGATGATGGACGCCTTTACCATAGGCTCCTCCGCGAGAGTGATCTCGTCGGGGGAGGGGTAGTTCGACGGGTTGTCGATGTAAACTACCTCGCCGTCGGTCTTGGTTATGCGGTAGATAACGCTCGGTGCGGTGGTGATGAGGTCGAGTCCGAACTCTCTCTCAAGCCGTTCCTCGATAATCTCCATGTGGAGCAGTCCGAGGAAGCCGCAGCGGAAGCCGAAGCCGAGCGCGATACTCGTCTCGGGCTCGAACGTCAGCGCCGCGTCGTTCAGACGGAGCTTTTCAAGCGCATCCTTCGTTTCGTTGTATTTCGCGCCGTCGGCGGGGTAAATACCCGCGAACACCATCGGCAGCGCTTCCTTGAAGCCGGGAAGCGGCTCGTCCGCTCCTTCCTCGGCTAAGGTCACGGTGTCACCCACCTTCGTGTCGCTGACGCTCTTTATCGACGCGGTAACGTAGCCTACGTCTCCGGCAAACAGCTCCTCGTCGGGCACGAGACCGAACGGGGTCATGTGTCCGCACTCGACCACCTCGAACGAGGCGCCCGTGCTCATGAGCTTGATGATGTCGCCCGCCTTCACCTTACCGTCGATGACGCGGATGTAAACCACGACTCCGAGATAGCTGTTATAAACGGAGTCGAATATAAGCGCGCGGAGCGGCGCGTCCTCGTCTCCCCCGGGTGCGGGAATGTCGCTGATTATCGCCGACATTACGTCCTCGATGTTGAGTCCGGTCTTGGCGGAAACCGCGGGACAGCCCTCGGCGGGAATGCCGATGACGTCCTCAATCTCGGTGCGGACCTCGTCGGGGCGTGCCGACGGCAGGTCGATTTTATTTATAACGGGAACTATCTCGAGCCCCTCGTCAGCCGCGAGATACGCGTTTCCGAGAGTCTGCGCTTCGATACCCTGCGTCGCGTCAACGACGAGAAGAGCCCCCTCGCAGGCGGAAAGACTGCGGGAGACCTCGTAGTTGAAGTCAACGTGACCGGGCGTGTCGATAAGGTTGAGCTTGTACGTCTCACCGTCGGGTGCCTCGTAGTCGATACGTACGGCGCGCGCCTTGATGGTGATGCCTCTCTCCCTCTCGAGCTCCATGTCGTCGAGCAGCTGCTCCTCCATGTCTCTCTTCGCAACCGCGTTCGAGAATTCGAGGATTCTGTCGGCGAGAGTGGACTTGCCGTGGTCGATATGCGCGATAATCGAGAAGTTTCTGATGTTTTTTCTTCTGTCCACGTGAAATAACTCCTTATTTCGGCTTTACTCTTCATTATACACCCGCGCGGGCGCCGATACAAGCGTTTTGAGGTTATTTTTTATATATGGTAAGGAAAGCGCCCGGACGCGGAAGACCCGGTGTCGAAAAAAGCAAAAAAATGTGAACAAACTATTTACAGACGGTATAATTGTGTGGTAAAATATAAGTTAACAAATTATAATGCGAATTTTTATGCGAGGATGTGATTGTTTTGAACGCGGAAGAAACGAAACCGGTTGTTGCCGAAGAGAATCTCCCCACCCCCGCCGATAACGGTAAAAAGAAAAAGGAAAAGCCGTACCGCCGCGTAAAGACGGTATCTCCGATGGAGGTCGTTGTGCCCTTCATCATGAGAAACCGCATCGGTGCGCAGAACCTCATAAATACGAAATTCGAGGTTACGAAGCTCGACGAGTATATCCGCCGCAAGAGGGAAGAGGGCATGACGAACCTCACCTACATGCACGTGATAATCGCGGCATACGTCAGAGTCGTGTCTCAGCGTCCCGCGGTAAACCGCTTCGTCCGCGGACAGCGTATTTACACGAGAAGCAAGGTCGACGTCTCGCTCGACGTAAAGAAGGAAATGTCGATAGACTCTCCCGATACCTGCCTCAAGTTCCATTTCGCTCCCGACGCGACGCTTGAGGAGGTGTACGACACCGTAAACACCGCGATAACCGATTACAGAAACGCTCCCGGCGGAGACTTCGACGAGACCGCCAAGGCGTTTGCACATCTCCCGCGCTTCGTATTCCGTACAGCCATGGCGATTATCCGCAAGATGGATTACTACGGACTCCTGCCCAAAGCACTTGAGGAGGTCAGCCCGTTCCATTGCTCGATGTTCATCACCTCGATGGGCTCTCTCGGCATACCGCCGATATACCACCATCTGTACGATTTCGGTAACTGCCCCGCCTTCGTTGCTTTCGGTGCAAAGCGCCGTGAGAACGTTATTGCCGACGACGGCTCGGTCGAGCGCAAGAGCTACGTGGATATGTGCTTCACGCTTGAGGAGAGGATATGCGACGGCTACTATTTCGCCTCCGCACTCAAGGTAATGAGAGGGCTGCTCCGCGACCCGTCCGTGCTCGAAGCAAGACCCGAAAAGATTGTACGCGACATACCGTAAATTTTCACAAAAAGCCGAAAAGCACTTGCGCAAATTCGGTTATTGTGATAGAATATAATATCAGGGTGAGTTTCACCATTTTACAAAAAAGGAGAACAACACAATGAAAAAAATCCTTTCGCTCATTCTCTGCGCTGCTATGCTTGCGTCTCTCGCAATAGTATACGTCGGCGCCGAGGGTACTGACCTTGCGCTCAGATTCGACGACTCGTGCGCGTACAACGACGCAAACGACTTCGGCGGCAAGAGCGGCTATTTCTACTACACCGAAATAACTACTCTTACCGATGACTACGACGGCTTCGGCCTCAGCTTCGATTTTATCCTCGGTAATACCGCAAACTGCAGCCATCCGAAGGAGCCCGACCTGATTCACAGTGCGAAGATCAATTTCTCGACCGGTGAAGACGGTACCGGTATTCCCGGCGGCGGTTCCCCCCACAAGTACTTCGGCTACAACGCTACCGGCGATTTCTTCTATATCGCATACAGCGGAATGGGCCCGAACTCCGGTGAGAGCGCAAACGGCTACGATTACATCGCAAAGTCCGAGACCGGTCTTATCAAGCCCGGCGTAAAGTATCATATCGACTTCGTATTCGGCGACGACCGCGAACAGATCGACTACTACCTCGACGGCGAGAACATTCTCTCCTTCAACCTGTACGACGATCTCGATTATCCGCAGGTAATGCCCGTACGTTCTCTCTACGGCTTCTTTACCCACATCAACTGCACTCTTGATAACCTTACCGTTTACACTCCCGATACCACGTTTGACCCCACCACCGGTGAGAATGCAGACGACTATCACTGCAAGGCAACCTTTGACGAGCAGACCGTGAACAGCGGTGAGACCGTAAACGAGGCAGGCTGGACCTTCCCCGGCGGCATGGGCGGTTATGCAGATACCTTTAAGGTAGTCGACCCCGCAACCGACGTTTACTGCCGGCCCTACGACGCCGAAGAAGCCGAGAACACAATATTCTTCGAGCGCCACGACACCAAGGATACCTCCGTTCAGTCCGGTGCGACCTTCACCGCTGACATCACCGCGAAGTTCGGCGGCTCCGTTGACTCTCTCTACCTTGATCTCCTTCAGGATGAATACATCACCGTTAAGTCCGTTGAGGGCAAGAACGGTTTCAGTGCATCAACTCTTGACGGCACCGATCTTACTCTCAAGGCAGCCTCCGCATTTACCGGCGAGGGCGTAATCGCAACCGTTACCTACCAGCTCGGTGACGTTGCCTCTGCCAAAACCAACTCCGGCACCAATCAGAACAACTCCTACGTTTACGGCGCAAAGTGCGAAACCTGCGCTGTCAGCATGGGCAAGGCACTCTGCTACAACTACACCGTAGGTGATTTGAACAACGACGGTAAGTTCAACGTAAGTGACGCTACCATGATTCTCAAGTGTAATGCAAAATGGGATCTTTCCGCCATTAACCGCTTTGCAAAGGAAGCAGGCGACGTTGACGGCAACGGCCGTACCAACAACTCCGACGTTACCTACTACCTCAAGTGGCTCGCCAAGTGGCCCAGCACCGCTACCACCACCTACTGCATCGGCGGTATTACGACCTGACGCCTGCGGTAATATAAAGGAGAAAACGACATGAAAAAATTAGCTGTTCTTTTCACGGCAGTCGTTCTTATGGCGGCTCTCGCCGTAACCGCATCTGCCGGCATCTACTACTCCGATTCCTTTGACGGAACCGAGCTCAACCCCGCACGCTGGATTGTTGAAGGCAACAAGTTCTTCATCGACGACTCCACCGGTACCGTTGCCGCTTACTCTGACGGCGTCGTATGCCAGATGGAGTACCGTTACGACTGCACTCCCACTCCCGGCGTATTCGGTGAATGCGCCTGCAGCGTAAGAGTACAGTTCCGTGACTACGACCGTGAGGAAAACCACTCCGCAATGCTTTGGTGGAGAGACAACTTCTGCCACATCTCCGAGGCTGACGGCGGCTGCGAATACTACAACGATTTCGTAGGTAACGTTTACACCATCGGCGTAAACCCCGACGATAACACCGCGTTCCTCAACAGAGAAACCTACGACGAGCCTCTTGCAGTTGCAAACCTTGCTGACTACGGCATCAACATCGAAGTCGGCGAGAAGGCTTCCACCTGGTTCACCCTCGGCTGGAGAATTACCAAGGGCCACATGAGCGGTTACGTCAACAACAAGAAGGTCATCGACGTTGACATCCCCGACCTTATCATCACCGCTTCCGACAACCCGATGTTTACCGAAAAGGGCCTGTCCGGTTCCCCCATCCTTCTTTGGAACAACGGCATGTACATTGCATACGATGATTTTGTAGTGGCAACCCCCGACACCGACCTCTTTGAAGAGGGCAACGTTAATCCTACCCCCACTCAGCCCACCGAGCCCATAACCTCCATCGCTTCCTCCGTTTCCGAGGTTGTCGTTACCGTCACCGACGAAAACGGTGAAGTAGTTACCGGCGAAAACGGTGAAGCAGTTACCGAGGTTTCCGAGGTTATCGTTACCGAGGTTGTTACCGTAGCTCCCGCAGATACTCAGTCGGGCAACGGAAACGGCGGCAACTCCACCACCACCGGCGACGCTGCACTTATCGTGCTTGCGGTTATGGTAGTATCCCTCGGCGCTGCTCTCGCAGTCAAGAAGGTTACCGTAAAATAATCATTCCGTAAACCGGGCATATATAATAAGGATACAAACAGTATGAAAAAGATAGCGGTCATTACCCTGGCTCTTATGCTTGCGGTGGTATTTACGATATCTTCGTCTGCTGCGATTTACTACTCCGATTCCTTCGACGGTACCGAGCTTAATCCTCAGCGCTGGATAGTCGAGGGCAACAACTTCTTCATTGACGACAGCGTAGGTGCGCTTGCGGCGTACGATAACGGTGTCGTGTGTCAGATGGAATTCCGTTACGACAAGACGCCGACTCCGGGTATCTTCCCGGAGTTCGCGTCAAGCGTGAGAGTACAGTTCCGCGACTATGACCGTGAAGAGGGAACCCACTCCGCATCGCTTTGGTGGATGAACAACTTCTGCCATATTCCCGATGAGGAGGGAGGCTGCGAGTTTTACGAGAACACCATCTGTTACGTATATACTCTGAACGTAAGTGCCGACGACAATACGATATCAATTAACAAGTCATCCGTCGAAGACCCGATTGCCACCGCTAACCTTGCCGATCACGGCATAACGATAGAGGTAGGCGAGAAGCAGTCAACCTGGTTCCTCCTCGGCTGGAGAGTGACCAAGGGTCACATTTCCGCATACGTCAACAACAAGAAGGTGCTTGACGTAAACGACCCCGACATCATTATTACCGCACCCGATAACCCCATGCTTACCATGAAGGGTTATTCCGGCTCACCGATTCTTCTCATAAATAACGGCATGTACGTTGCGTTCGACGATTTCGTCGTTGCAACGCCCGACACCGACCTCTTCGGTGAGGGTACCGTCGAGCCTGCTCCCACGGCATCGACCGAACCCGTGACGTCCGTACAGTCGTCGGTTTCCGAGGTTGTCGTAACCGTCACCAACGAAAAGGGTGAGGTTGAGACCGATGAAAACGGTGAGGTGAAGACCGAGGTTTCCGAGGTAATCGTAACGGAGGTCGTAACCGTAGCTCCCGCTGATACCGGATCCGGTAACGGCAACGGCGGCAGCTCCGCCACCACCGGTGACGCGGCACTTATCGTGCTTGCGGTTATGACGGTGTCTCTCGGCGCGGCTTTAACGGTAAAAAAGCTTACCGTAAGGTAAAAAAGCTTACCGTAAGGTAAAAAACAGGACATGATGCCCGATTGACACAGCGTTTTCCTGCATTAACGGAAAATTCGTAACAAAAATTTAAAAAAGGTATTGCAATTTGACAAACGCTGTGTTAGAATACACTTGTCCAATTGTGTGGTCGGATCGCACAGGACCGACCCGCTTGGAAAATATATGTACATATTAAGGAGAAAAAACATGAAGAAGATTATTTCTGTGCTTTGCGTAGTTGCTATGCTTGCAACTCTCGCATGTGTTGGTGTTGCTGCTGACGGCGAAAAGTTCGTTATCACTGCTACTGCCGGCACTGTTAACCCCGGCGACGATACTCTCGTTGTTGAAGTTAAGGGTATCCTTAACGAAGGCACTCTTGCAGGTTACACCTTTGACGTATCCTACGACTCTTCCGCTATGGTTCTTACCGGAGCTGAAAAGGGCGAGGCTAACGGCGGTATGTACCAGAACAGTAAGAACGTTGATGAGAATCCTTACAGAATCATCTGGGTTGGTATCGACGAAGTACCTACCGGTAAGGAATTCCCCATCGCTACCCTTACCTTCAAGCTTGCTGCTCCTGCAGAAGTTGGAAGCACCTACACTGTAAACTTCGCTTTCGACCCCGATAACGCTCCTATCGACATCGACGACCAGCCCGTAGAGGCTTTCCTCACCGAGGCTGTAGTTGTTGAAGTTGCTGAGCCCGCTACCGATGCACCTGCTACCGATGCACCTGCTACCGACGCTCCCAAGACCGACGCTCCCGCTACCGACGCTCCCAAGACCGATGCTCCCGCTACCGAAGCTCCTGCTACCGATGCTCCCGCTACCACTGCTAACAACAACAATGGTACTCCTCAGACCGGTGACATGATGCTCGTAGTTGCAATCCTCATGGTTGTAGCTCTCGGCGCAGCAGTCGTTGTTAAGAAGGTTAACGCGAAATAATTAAACCGCAAGGTTCAGTGAATTTCCCTGCACGCAAGTGCAGGGAAATTTTCTTTTCGCAGGCAAAACCGGAAAATTCCGAAGTATATATTTCCTTTTTTATAAAAAGTGTTGATTTTTCTTTACCGATGTGTTAACATATATTTGTAAAAATACCGCCCACGGGCGGCAATATAAGGAGAGACACAATGAAAAGACTCATCGCAGTTATGCTTGCAGTCGTAATGCTCGCAAGCGTCGCTGTCTTCAGCTCATCCGCTGCAGACGGTGTCTACGTACACACGACCTTCGGTTCGATGGAAGAATTCATGAAGTACTTCGTACCCGGTGCATTCTTCATTCCCGACGGTGAAAACCAGGTATTCGGTTACAGCGAAGCTAAGGCGCTCAACTCCTGCTACAAGGAAGACGAGCTCGGTATCTTCCTGCCCGGCCCGACCGTATGGACCACCTTCGATGCTCAGGTAGATATCGCCATGGCATCCGATACCGACAGCGGCGCAAGAACGCTTCAGTTCTGGTACTGCAACGATAACCTTGTTTATCAGGGTTATACCGAAGGCAGACAGTACATCATTATCATCTACCACATCGAGGGCGACGAGGCCGGCTACTTCACCATCGGCACTCACAACCCCTTCACCGATGAGGACCAGCAGCTTGCTAAGTCCGCAAAGACTTACGACCTCGACTGCGACTCCGGTAACACCTCTTACAAGATCGGTTTCTCCGTAGGTCCCAACCGTATTCGTGCATTCCTCGGTAACGAGTGCGTATGCGAATACAACGACGTAAACGACGGTTTCTGCATCGCAGAATCAACTCCTTCCGCATTCGTTATGTGGAACGACGGTAACATGGTAGTTATCAGCGAGTTCACCGCTGCTTCCTACGGTTACCTCTATCCGATTTCGGCTCCCCAGACCGAGCCTACTCCCACTCAGCCCACTGAGCCCATTACCTCCATTTCT
>JAZUGD010000042.1:0-11725 GCA_045641025.1 Eubacteriales bacterium | reverse complement strand
GAAAAGGGTGAGGTTGAGACCGACGAAAAGGGTGAAGTTAAGACCGAGGTTTCCGAGGTTATCGTTACCGAAATCGTAACCGTAGCTCCCGCTGATACTCAGAATAATAACGGCAATGGCGGAAACTCCACCACCACCGGTGACTCCGCGTTTATCGTACTTGCCGCTATGGTTGCCGCTCTCGGCTGCGCTCTCGTAGTTAAGAAGGTTACCGTTAAATAATCATACGGTTTGAAAATCCGCACCGCAAGGTGCGGATTTTTTATGTCGTATTGCAAATTACACCGGCGCGTGATATAATGAATTATCTTAAAAGCTTTTGTCATTCAAGGAGAATAATCATGAAGAGAATTATCGCGCTTGCACTGACTTTCGTTATGCTTGTGACGTCCGTGGCTCTATACGTTTCCGCGGCTGACGGCATGTACATCGATACGACGTTCGGCAGCATGGAAGAATTTATGAAGTACTTCTTCCCGGGTGCATTCTTCATCCCGGACGGTGAGAACCAGGTGTTCGGATACAGTGAGGCAAAAGCCCTTCAGTCTCTCTTTACGGGCGAAGGCGACCTTGACCTCTTTGCTCCGTCGCCTACGACGTGGCGTGAATACGATACCTGTATGACGCTTGCATGCGCTCCCGATACGGATTCCGGCAGCCGCAGTATTCAGATATGGTATTGCGACCAGAACCTGTACGAGGCGGGCTATTCCGACCAGATGCCTTATATTCTTCTGGTTTACTACATCGAGGACCCCACTTACGAGGGCTACTTCGTTCTTACCACAAGAGACCCGTACACCGACGAGGTCGTAATACTTGCGCAGTCCGCAAAGCAGTACGACCTTGACTTTGACAGCGGAAATACCTTCTATGATTTCGGCATGTCCGTAGGTCCCGGCAGAATCCGCGGCTTCCTTAACGGAGAATGCGTAGTCGACTGGGTCGACGTAAAGGACGACTATATGGTTGCAAGAAAAACCGTGACTCCGTTCGTGTTCTGGAACGAAGGCAACATGGTCATCATAAATGAGTTCAAGGCAGCCTCCTACGGTTACCTTTATCCTCTGACCGAGCCGCAGACAGAGCCTACTCCCACACAGCCCACCGATCCCGTTACCTCCATCCAGTCCTCCGTTTCCGAGGTTATCGTAACCGTCACCAACGAAAAGGGTGAGGTTGAGACCGACGAAAAGGGTGAAGTTAAGACCGAGGTTTCCGAGGTTATCGTTACCGAAATCGTAACCGTAACTCCCGCCGATACTCAGTCGGGCAACGGAGGCGGCGGTAACTCCGCCACCACCGGCGATTCTGCGTTTATCGTAGTTGCCGCTATGGTTCTGTCTCTCGGCTGCGCTCTCGCAGTCAAGAAGGTTACCGTTAAATAATCAAATCCGCACCGCAAGGTGCGGATTTTTTATTGCAATACTGTTGCAAATTATTTGAGCGCGTGATATAATGATATATCAAAAGCGGTATTGCCGCTAAAGGAGAAAAAATATGAAGAGAATTATCGCACTTGCACTCGCACTTGTTATGCTTGTGTCATTTGTGGCTGTTACTGCCGTTTCCGCTGCGGACGGTATGTACATCCACACCACCTTCCCGAACATGGAAGAATTCATGAAGTACTTCTTCCCCGGCGCATTCTTCATCCCGGACGGAGAGTCTCAGGTATTCGGTTACTATGAGGCAAAAGCCCTTCAGACTCTCTATGAGGGTGACGACATGGGCTTCTTCAAGGCCAACGGTACCTGCTGGCGTGAATACGATACGAGCGTTACGCTCGCCGCAGCCTCCGACACCGACGGTGACAGCCGTTCCGTTCAGATCTGGTACTGCGACCAGAACCTCATCGACGCAGGCTACACCGACCAGATGCCTTACCTCAAGTTCATCTACTACATTGAGGACCCCACGTACGAACACTACTTCGTTCTTATGACTCACGACCCCTACACGGATGAGGACGTAATTCTTGCTCAGTCCGCCAAGCAGTACGAGCTTGAGCTTGACAGCGGCAACACGTTCTACACCTTCGGTCAGTCCGTAGGTCCCGGCAGAATCCGCGGCTTCCTCGGTGACGAGTGCGTTATCGACTACGTTGATGCCAAGAACGATTACATGATCGCAAACAAGACCGTATCTCCCGTCGTTATCTGGAACGAGGGTAACATGGTCGTAATCACCGACTTCAAGGCTGCCTCCTACGGTTATCTCTATCCTATCGCTAATCCCATAACCGATCCCGTTCCCACGCAGCCCACTGAGCCCATTACCTCCATTTCTTCCTCCGTTTCCGAGGTTATCGTAACCGTCACCAACGAAAAGGGTGAGGTTGAGACCGACGAAAAGGGTGAGGTTAAGACCGAGGTTTCCGAGGTTATCGTTACCGAAATCGTAACCGTAACTCCCGCAGATACTCAGAATAATAACGGTAACGGCGGTAACTCCACCACCACCGGTGACTCCGCATTCATCGTAGTTGCCGCTATGGCTCTGTCTCTCGGCTGCGCTATCGTAGTCAAGAAGGTTACCGTTAAATAATCAAACGCTATAAAAACCGCCCGCACGGGCTTTTTTTTGCTGCCGGAAATTGTTACGAAATTTTTAAATATTTTTTCCGCTATATATTGCATTTGATTTATACTTATGGTATAATCAATTAGATAAAACCGCTAATGGCGGAATATTAAAGGAGAGACACAATGAAAAAGCTTATAGCTATCATGCTTGCAGTCGTAATGCTCGCAAGCATCGCTGTTATCGGCGTATCCGCTGCTGACGGCGTTTACATTCACACCACCTTCCCGAACATGGAAGAATTCATGAAGTACTTCGTACCCGGTGCATTCTTCATTCCCGACGGTGAGGAACAGGTATTCGGTTACTACGAGGCTAAGGCGCTTCAGACCATCTACTACAATGATGAAGCTACCGGTTGCCTTATGCCCTGCAACACCTCTTGGATGACCTATGATGCAGTTATCAACGTAGCAGTCGCTCCCGATACCGACGGTGATCACCGTTCCATCGAGTTCTGGTACTGCAACGATACTCCCAAGTTCCTCGGCTACGCAGAGGACAGACAGTACATCAAGTGCTGCTACAACATTCTCGACGCTGAGAATCAGGGTTACTTCACCATTCATACTCACAACCCCTATTCCGATGAGGAACAGCTTCTTGCCAAGTCCGCTCAGTCTTACGAATATGACTTCGAGTCCGGCAACGAGTTCCACAACTTCGGTATCTCCGTAGGCGCCAACCGCATCCGTCTCTTCATGGACAACCAGCTCGTTTGCGAATACAACGACACCGTTGACGGATTCGGCATCGCTCAGGAATGCGTATCTCCCGTAGTATTCTGGAACGACGGTAACATGGTTGTTATCAACGAGTTCACCGCAGCTTCCTACGGCTACCTCTATCCTGCAGCAGCTCAGACCGAGCCTACTCCTACTCAGCCCACTGAGCCCATTACCTCCATTTCTTCCTCCGTTTCCGAGGTTGTCGTAACCGTCACCAACGAAAAGGGTGAGGTTGAGACCGACGAAAACGGTGAAGTTAAGACCGAGGTTTCCGAGGTTATCGTTACCGAGATCGTAACCGTAGCTCCCGCTGACACTCAGAATAACAACGGTAATGGCGGCAACTCCACCACCACCGGTGACTCTGCGTTCATCGTTCTTGCAGTTATGGTAGCTACGCTTGGTTGCGCTATCATCGTTAAGAAAGTAACCGTTAAATAATTAAGCGTTTTACAAAAAGCTACCGGAAACGGTAGCTTTTTGACTTTTGAGTAAGAGGTAAATATGAAAAAGATAATTTCCCTCGTCATTGTTTCGCTGATGCTTGTTACTCTTGCCGTCGGCGTTTCCGCAGATGCGGGAAGAATGCACGTGGAGTGCTACTTCAAGGACATGGCTGACTTTATGAATTATTTCATTCCCGGCGCGTTCTTTATTCCCGACGGGGAAAGCCAGGTTTTCGGATATTCCGAGGCGAAGGCTCTTCAGTCAAACTTCGAGAGCTCCGATGATTTGGGATTTGACGGCTTCAAGGAGAACGACCGGAACGCATGGCTCCGTTACGACTGTGAAATCAAAATCGCCATGGCTCCCGACGGCGACGCCGACAGCCTCGACAGAGGCGTAATGCTCGTATACTGCAACAACAACCCGCTCTATATGGGACTCGAGGAGGGCGTGCAGTACGTAGAGTTTGCATACTCCGTTGCAAAGGAAGAACTTTCTCTCAGAACCGGTCCGGCTATCGGTATCAGCGATTCCGATACCGTTATCGCAACGTACCCGATGAAGCTTGACAGTGAAAGCGGAAACGTGTCGTACCGTTTCGGTATGTCCGTTGACGAAAACCGCATCCGCTGCTTCATCGACGGCAAGAAGGTAATCGACGTTTACGACCCGCAGTACTACTGGGGCACGTACGACGGCTCCTGCTTCCTTCTCTGGAATGAGTCGAACATGGTCGTGCTTAACGACTATAAGGTATCGACGCCCGGCTTCCTTTTCCCCTATGAAGAAGAGCCCGCTCCCACGGAGCCTGCTCCCACCGAGCCCATTACCTCCGTTTCGTCTTCCGTTTCCGAGGTTGTCGTAACCGTCACCAACGAAAAGGGTGAGGTTGAGACCGACGAAAAGGGTGAGGTAAAGACCGAGGTTTCGGAGGTCATCGTGACCGAAATCGTTACCGTAGCCCCTGCGGATACGCAGAACGGCGGCGGTGGCGGCGGTACCGCGACCCGCACCGGAGACTCCGCGTTTATTGTGGCGGCGGCGGCAGTAATTGCCCTCGGAAGCGCCGTCATAGTCAAGAAAGTCACCGCAAAATAAATATTGCCGAAGCGGGAGACGTTCGTCTCCCGCTCCGTATTATGAGGCATAAAATGGACAGAAAAATCGTTCAGGAATTATTCGATTTCATAGATAATTCTCCCGACCCGTACCATTCCGCGAAAAGCTGTGCGGATATGCTCGAGCGGAGCGGTTACGTCAGAATAAACGAAGGCGATACCGTATATCCCGACGGGAAGTATTACGTTATGAGAGGCGACTCCTCTCTCATCGCCTTCCGCACCCCCGCTGACGGTGCCTACGGCTTTACCGTGGCGGCGGGGCACGGCGACAGCCCGTGCTTCAGAGTAAAGGTGAACTGCGAGCATGCAAGCGGCGGATACAGAATGCTCAACTGCGAGCGCTACGGCGGCTTCTGGCACGCATCGTGGTTTGACCGTCCGCTCAGAATCAGCGGCAGAGTATATACCGGCGGCGAATGTGTTGAGGGGTGCCTCTTTGAGCTGCCGCGTCCTTCGGCGGTCATACCGTCCGTTGCGATACATCTTAACCGCTCGATGAACGAGAACTTCGTGCCCGACCCGGCACGCGACCTCGTACCGCTTTTCGGAAACGCAAAGGGAAGCGGACTTCTCGATATCATCGCCGAAAATTTAGGCATCGACGCATCCGACGTGCTGTCTCTTGACGCGATAATCGGAGCGGACGCAAAGGGCGAGACGTTCGGTGACGAGGGTCAGTTTATGATAAGCCCGCGTCTTGACGACCTTATGTGCGTCTTCACGATGCTTCGCGGCTTCCTTGCGGCGGAGGAATGTGAAAGTGTGCCCATGTTCTGCCTCTTCGACGGCGAGGAGATAGGCAGTACGATAAAGGACGGTGCCGCTTCCGACCTGCTCCCGTCCGTTGCACGGATGATAGCCAAAGCATACGCCGACTCCGACGAGGACACCGAGGAGGCATACAGACGTATGCTCAGAAGCAGCTTCCTCGTGTCTGCCGATAACGCTCACGCCATTCATCCGAATCATCCCGAGCTCTCCGACGCGGATAATTCGGTCAAGCTGAACGGCGGCGTCGTAATAAAGCACAGCGCGCCGCGCCGCTACACCACGGACGCCGAGTCGTCCGCAATAGCTGAAACGCTTTGCCGCCGTGCGGGCGTTCCGGCACAGCATTTCTGCAACAAATCAAACAATCCGGGAGGAAGCACGCTCGGCTCGATAGCGTCCTCGGGCTTCCCGGTATGTGCGGTCGATATAGGTGCCGCACAGTTCGCAATGCACTCCGCGGCTGAGACCGCAGGCGCAGTTGATACCGAATATTTAGTCCGTTTTGCAAAAGAACTATTCTCAACCTCCTTCCGCTGGGGGGACGGTAAAGTATGGCTCCGCGGCACGGACGCAGAATAAAAAGAGGGATAAACCATGTTCAGACACAATCACGTATTCATGAGATTTCCGGAAGGAAAGTACAAGGCGGTCACCGGTACGTTCGATGACGGAAGCAATCAGGACAAATGGCTCGTTGCAAGACTTCTCGAGAGAGGAATGAAGGGTACCTTCAACCTCAACATGGGTCTTCTGCCCGACAAGCGCTCCGACGAGTTCGACTTCGATTCGCTCGATGAGAGAATCTTCCCGGTTAAGCAGTGGCAGCACCGCATGAACGTGGACGAGATCCGCGAGCTCTTCACCGGTACGGGAATGGAGCTTGCCACTCACGGCTGGCTTCACGCACAGCTCCCGATGCTGACCGACGAGGCTCTCTTCTACGAAATCCTGCAGGATAAGAAGGCACTTGAGGCAATCGCAGGCGAACCCGTACACGGTCACGCGTACGCGCAGGGCGACCTCAACGACAGAGTATGCGAGCTGCTCCCGAAGGCGGGCATCTACTATGCACGTACCGCGTTCTTCACCCACGGATTTGATATTCCGAGAGACTTCATGAGATGGGGTGCAACCGTTCATTATAACGACCACGACTCTCAGGAGCTTGCAGACAAGTTCCTCGAACTGAAGGACGACGAGAGAGGCGTTTACTACGGTATCAACCCGAAGCTCTTCAACCTGTTCGCACATTCGTACGAGTTCGACGCATGGAACGCCTACGGCGCTATGGAAAAAATGCTCGACAAGCTCGGAGGCAAGGACGATACCTGGTACTGCACCAATATCGAGTATTACAGATACGCGAAGGCATTCGAGGCACTTGAGTACGACCTCGAGCGCACCGTCGTTTATAACCCCTCCGCAATCTCCGTATGGATTCTCGTGAACGACAATATCGTCGAAGCGAAGCCCGGAGTAATAACGAAAATCTGAAAAAAAGCCCGTACGGAAAAACATTCTTCCGTACGGGCTTTGTTTTTTCGGCAAACCGGAGGTTGCGGAGCATTCAGCATTCAGCATTCAGTAATTGTACTTTAAGTCTGCCGGCTGATTATAGGTTACGCGGACCCAAGCCTTCCTCTGACGAGGAAGGTGGATTTTGCGAGGTTTACCGAGCACAAGACGGAAGGAGAGAGTTTTTCGTTCGTTTCATATCTCTACTTCCGCCGGTTTTGCTGCGCTCAACTGCAACTCTCCCCTGCACATCGCGAGCGATGTGCGACAGATGGAGGCTTCGGTTCGCATTCACTGTACGTTAACTTACAGACATGAAGTACAACCTCTGAATGCTGAATGCTCAATGCTGAATGCTCAAAAAACCCGTCGGAGAATATTCCGACGGGTTTTCGTCTTATTTAAATTTTACTCCCGAGCATTTTCTCGCGCGGTCCATTACCGTTATCGTCGTCTCGGTGACGTTGCTGTACCGGTGATATACCTTGCCTTCCCGAACGAGCGCGATGAAATCGATCAGCTCGTACGTGAGGTTGTTGCCGTTCACAAGGGAGCGGAGCGGAATTTCCTCCGCCTTTCCTCCGCGCATCTTCAGCTCTGCACGTGAGGGAACCGATATCTTATCTATGAGTATCACTCCGTCCTCGCCGGAGATAACCGACGGACGGGCGGAGTCGTACACCTTCGAGTACGTTGCCGTGGCTACGAAGTCACCGTAGCCCATGGTGACGGTACCGCTTGCCTCAAACCCGTTATCGAGGAACGAGGACGTACACGATACGGTGTCGGGCTTGCCGAACAGGTCAACGATAGTCGTTATCGGATAAACGCCGATGTCGAGCATGGAAGCATTGCAGAACGACGGGTCAAAGGTATTGACGTGCTCGCCTGCAAGGTACTTCCCGTAGCGGGAAGAATACTGACAGAACTCAAACGAAACTCCGCGTATCTTGCCGATTCTCGGAATATATTCGCGAACCGTCTGCCACGCGGGGTCGTGCACCTGCCGCATCGCTTCGAGAAGCACGGTGCCTCCTATCTCCGACGCGCTCCGCATGCGCGAAAAATCAATCTCGTCGGGGGCGGCGGGCTTTTCGCAGAGCACCGGGATTTTGCGCTCAAGGAAGAAGAGCGACTGCTCACAGTGGAGCGAGTTCGGCGAGGCGATGTACACCGCGTCGATACCCGAGGACGCAAGACTCTCAAGGTCGGTGAAAACGCGCGACTTGTCAATGCCGTGACGTGCGGCGAACGCCTCGCCCGTCTCGGTTTTGCGGGAATAGAGGGACCACGGCTCGCAAACACCGGAAAGACGGCACGCCTCAACGAACGTGTCGCTTATGAAGTTGGTCCCTATCATGCCGAATCTAAACATATAACCGTAATTCTCCGAAAAGAAACGCTTAACGCAGATGCGTTACCCGTTTCCGTCATTCGCTTTTGTTTCAGTCTCCGCAGCAGCCGCAGTCGCAGTCACCGGCAATCTTCTTGCCGCAAGCGGGGCAGAGCATATCCTCGGGGTCGCTGTCTTCGTCGAAGTAAACCTCGGCGTTGCAGTGCGGGCACATGATCATGCGAAAATCGTCTTCGTCGCAGTCACAGCAGTCGCAGTCGCACTCGTCGTCGTAATCCTCGTCGTCGCAGTCGCAGCAATCGCACTCATCGTCGTCGCCGAGAACGTACTCTTCGAGAGCACCGAGATCCTCGTCGATTTCCTCGATGTAGTCGTTGTTGGTCTGGAGGTCTTCGTCAACCTCGTCGAGCTTAGCGGCGATGTCGCCGAGAAGATCAACGATAGCCTTGATAACGGTAGCCTCGTCGGACTCGGCAAGCTTCATACCGTCGGTAAGACCCTTAAGGTAAGCGGCTTTTTCTTTGATATCCATAATTAACTCCTCAAAAAAACTTATGCTCTTTCGAGATACTCACCGGTACGGGTGTCGATCTTGACAACGTCGTCGGTGTTGATGAACAGCGGAACACGGATAACCGCGCCGGTCTCGGTGGTTGCGTTCTTGGTTGCACCGGTAGCGGTATCGCCGCGTACGCCGGGCTCGGTGTCGGCAATCTTAAGCTCTACGAACATCGGAGGCTCTACTGCGAATACGTTGCCCTTGTAGGAGTTAACACGGCACATCATCTCTTCCTTGACGAACTTGAAAGCGTCGGAAAGCTTGTCCGCGTTGAGGGGCATCTGCTCGTAGGATTCCATATCCATGAAGTAATAAAGGTCACCGTCGTTGTAGAGGTACTGCATCTCTCTTCTGTCGATGCGGGCATCCTCGAACTTATCGGTGGGGTTGAAGGTCTTCTCGATAACGGCACCGGAAATCACGTTGCGGAGCTTCGTACGTACGAAAGCCGCACCCTTACCGGGCTTAACGTGCTGGAACTCGATGACCTGCATAACAGCGCCATCCATGTCGAAGGTGATACCGTTTTTGAAATCTCCTGCTACTACCATAATAATGTTTCCGTCTATGACGGAAAACTCCTTTCAAAGTGTACTTGAATCTAAACTATTTTACTACAAAAAAGGCTTGTTTGCAATACCTTTTTTAAAGTTTCCGTTTGCGTTTCTCCGATTTGTCTTACGGAGCGAGGGTATAAAGCTTGGTGCGGATGCCGTCGGGCAGAGTCGCGGACGTGCCGGAGGCGGGAGCCTCGGTTGCAGCGGGAGCCTCCGTTGCCGGTGTCTCCGTCACGGGAGCAACCGTTACGGGCTCGTCGACGGGTACCGCATTGTTTTTGCAGTGCTTGTAAACCTCAATCGTGTCGAATACCGCATCCCACTTGTCGGGCTCACCGCCGATTACGAGGACGTATTCGGGGTCACGCGTGTATATAAGGCTTTCGGGCTCACCCTCGGTGAAGGATACGCCGAACGTCGCGAGGCAGTTGTGCGCCTCGTTCGTGTAGCCCGTCTTGCCGCCGAGCACGAATATGTTGCCGGATTCGTCACCGCTCATTCTCTGAAGAAGCGTGCTCTCAAGCGGAATGCCTTCGGGGTGCTGCTCGGTCTTGGCGGTGGTGTACTGATACGTCGAGAGCACGGTGCGCATGAACTCGTCCTGCAGCGCGTACTCGAGAATCAGCGCCATGTCGTGACACGTTGTGTAGTGATTGTCGGAATGGAGTCCCGAGCAGGTTTCAAAATGAGTGTTCCGAAGTCCCAGCTCTTCAACCTTCTCGTTCATCAGCGCAACGAAAGCCTCCTCGCTTCCCGCTATCGCGCGGGCAAGTCCGAGAGCGGCGTCACCGCCGGACGGAAGAATGAGTCCGTAAAGAAGGTCGCGTATCGTTATGACCTCATCGGGAGCAAAGCCGGCGACGGATGCCTCGGCGAGATACATGTCGGAAACGATGTCCGTCTCCATCGTGTACGTAGCGTCAAGGTCGGTCGCGTGCTCGTACGCCGTGATAAGCGTCATCACCTTGGTCATCGATGCGGGGAACATTTTGTCGTTGCCGTTGCGCGTCGCGATAACGGAATTGGTCTTCAGGTCAATGAGAATACCCGTTGCAAACTTGGTGCCCGCGGGGAACGTGCCGGTTACGTGTGACTCGTCGGCATACGATACGGCGCGTGAAACCGCGGTCGTGGCTTCGGTTTCGGTTATCTGTGCGGTTTCGGTTGCGGTAACCTCGGGCTTTTCCTCGTTCTTACCGCGCACCTTTACGATAATCAGCACCACCGCGAGAATCACGGCAAGTACCGCAATCCAGATAATCGCGGTGCGCACGAAGCCCGAAACGGAAGATTTCTTTTTCTTCTGTACGGGATAACCGTACGGTGCCGTCTGCTGCGGGTATTGCTGCTGCGGGTACTGCCGGGGCGGCCTCTGCGCGGGTCTCTGACCCTGTACGGGTCTTTGCTGTACGGGTCTCTGCGGTGCGTACCCGCTTTGCCCGTTCACGGGCGGGCGGTTCTGCGCTGCGGGAGTGTTCCGCGCCGGGCTTACCGGACGCGCATTAGCTCCTCTGTTTACGGTACGCACCTGCGGGCGTGCGGGACTTTGTCTTACCGGTCTTTCGGTAAAGCCGTCTGTCCTACCGCCGCGGCGCGGACGCTCTGTGTTATTGTTCATATATGTAACTCACTTTTGCGTGCCGAATGAAAATATCTTATATTAATATATCATATTTCCGTGGATTTTTCAAGTGTCAGAACTCGTGCACGGTCAGCTTTATGAGAAGCGACGTGTCGTCCGGCTGTACCTTTGCGTCGTGTGCGCTCTTGTTGCGGCGCAGCGCACCGCATTTCGTACAGCGGTGAGTTATAACGTAGCCTTTTCTGGGATCGGGCTCGACCGAAATCGGCTCCATGAGTCCGCCGCAGTCGGACGCTCTGTCACCGGGGTTTACGTCAAGATGAACCGACCAGAGACAGAACGGACAGTGATTGCGCGAGGTATATCCGAGCGGCTCGACCTTCTTTCCGCAATGCGCGCAGACGAACGAGTCGTCGTTTTTCGTGAATCTTTTCGTTTCCATTAAAGAGCCCGTCCTTCGTCTATTGCCTCGTGAAGCACGCGCGTTGCCGCGAGCTCACGCACGGTT
>JAZUGD010000041.1:0-3423 GCA_045641025.1 Eubacteriales bacterium | reverse complement strand
CTTCATGTCGTCGAGTCCGCGTGTGAAGAGTAATTCGCCGCGGTGGAGCATGCATACGGTATCGGCGATATCCTCAAGCTCGCGCAGGTTGTGCGAGGCTATTACGACGGACGTGCCGTTTGACGCGACGTCATCGGCTATGAGACGTCTGACGCACTGTCTCATTACGGGGTCAAGCCCGTCGAAGGTTTCGTCGCAGAAAAGGTATTTCGGCTTGCAGGAGAGTCCGAGAAGGACGGTTGCCTGCTTCTGCATACCCTTTGAGAAAGTGCTGACGCGGCGGTGCTCGTCAAGCCCGAAAAGCTCAAGCAGCTGCTTGTACCTTGATACCGAAAAATCGGGATAGAGGCTTCTCATGAGGTTTCTCATCTCGGCAATTGTGCCGCCGGAGGTGAAATACTGCTCGTCGGAAAGATATACTATTTTTTCTTTAACGGCGACGTTTTCCCATATCGGCTCACCGTCGTAGGTTACGCTTCCCCCGTCGGGACGGAACACACCGCTCATCACGCGCAGAAGCGTGGATTTACCCGAGCCGTTCGAGCCGATGAGTCCGAAAACGGAACCGCTCTCAACGGTCGCTGTGACGTCATTCAGCGATTTGACGTCACCGAACGTTTTCGTAACGTTTTTTATTTCAATCATTTGTCGTCTCCTCCTTCTTTATCGAATACTGCCTTCGCCGCCCTGCAGAACTCGTCAAAGTCCATTCCGCATGACGCGGCTTCGTATGCAAGCTCGCGCACCTTTTCGCCGAGCGCACCGAGCTTTGTGCCGCGCAGACTTTCGGCAGTTGCCACGATGATGCTTCCCCGCCCCGGAAGCGAGCGGATTATCTCCTGACGCTCAAGCTCCGTATACGCCTTTTGTATCGTATTGGGGTTTATACCGAGTTCGTTTGCAAGAGAGCGCACCGACGGCAGATAATCGTCCGTCGTCAGCGTGCCGTTCATTATCTGTTCCTTTACGTTATCGACTATCTGCTCAAACAGAAGCTGTCTTTTCCGTAAATCAACGGTTATCTGAGCCATTATATCTCCTTTCCGAAAATTATCGTATTAACTGTACTATTTGTATTAGTACAGTTATATAATACACCGTGTTTTCCCGTTTGTCAATATATATTTGAAATTTTATAAATTTTTCCGTTTTCTCTTGTAAAAGGTACCGTTTTCCGTTATAATATAATCAATATAAGCGCATATGCGATTCAAACGGAGGTTACACTATGTTTTATCTTCTTGACGAAGCAGCTGCCGCCGCAACCGACGCTGCCGCAGAGCCCACTTTAATGTCGAAGCTCTTCCCCATTTTTCTCATCGTTGCGATGATCGCCATTTTCTACTTCTTCATGTACAGACCTCAGAAGAAGCAGGACAAGCAGCAGAACGAAATGAGAAACAATCTTGCCATAGGCGACGAGATCACCACCATCGGCGGTATCATCGGTAAGGTAGTTTCCATCAAGGACGAGACCTTCGTTCTCGAGACCACCAAGGACAAGACGAAAATTCGTTTCCTCAAGTCCGCAATCCGCTCGGTTGACGTAAAAGCCGAGGATTCTCAGGACGCCTGAATCGGTCGCAATGCACCGGCAGAGTTTTTCTGCCGGTGTTCTTTCGTTTTGGCGAAAGGTTTGTCGGTTGACAAAGGACCGGGCGAAGTATATAATGAAAACAACAAATATCCCACGGAGGTAAATATCATGCCCTGCACTACTTTTCTTGCGGGTAAAGGAGCCACTAACGACGGCTCTACCATGATTGCCCGCACCGACGACGGACACTTCGACGTGAAGAAGATGGTCGTTGTCAAGAATCAAAAGAAAAAATATACGAGCGTTATCGGTCATCTCACAATTGAGCTGCCCGATAACCCGATGACCTATACCGCCTGCCCGAGCGTTGACCCGTCGAACGGAATCTGGGCGGCTACCGGCATCAACGAGGCGAACGTCGGCATGACCGCGACCGAGACCATCACGACCAACGCACGCGTGCTCGGTGCGGACCCGCTTGTAACCTACAGGAAGGCGAAGAACAGACGCGAGAAGGACGTGCCCGGCGGTATCGGGGAAGAAGACATCGTAGTACTTGTGCTCCCCTACATACGCACGGCGCGTGAGGGCGTGCTCCGTCTCGGCTCGCTTCTCGAGAAGTACGGCACGTACGAGAACAACGGTATCGCGTTCAACGATGAGAACGAGGTATGGTGGCTTGAAACCATCGGCGGTCACCATTGGATTGCCCGCCGCGTACGCGACGAGGAATGCGTTATCATGCCCAATCAGTTCGGCATGGACTGCTTCGACTTTGACGATGCGTACGGCGAGAAAAAGGGAAACCTCTGCTCCGCCGACCTCAAGGAATTCGTGGAGAAGAACCACCTTGACCTATCAAACGGCGAGGGCTTCAATCCCCGTAACTGCTTCGGCTCACGCACCGATGCCGACCACGTTTACAACACGCCTCGCGCGTGGTTCATGGGACGCTACCTCTGCCCCCGAGAATACGTATGGGACGGCGAGGACGCCGATTTCACGCCCATGAGCGACGATATTCCGTGGTCGTTCGTGCCCGAAAAGAAGGTTACGGTTGAAGACGTCAAATACCTGCTTTCGTCTCATTATCAGGGCACGCCGTACAACCCGTACTCCGGCTCGAAGGACGCAAGAAGCGGTATTTACAGACCTATCGGCATCAACCGTACCGGCGTTACCTCAGTTTGCCAGATTCGCCCCGACAAGGAAGACGCGCTCAAGGGTATCGAGTGGATCTGCTTCGGCTCGACCACGTTCAGCCCGCTCATTCCCGTATATCCGCACGTTGACGGTCTGCCGAAATATCTGACCGACGTTACGACCGACGCGTCGACCGGGAACTTCTACTGGGCAAGCAGAATCATCGCCGCGCTCGCAGACCACAGCTACGAGACGAGCGTGTTCAACATCGAAAACTATCACGCGGTCGTTGCCGCAGAATCCCGTGCGCTCGTGAAAGAATACGACAAAAAGTATGAGGAAACGCACGACGCCGCGCTTTTCACCGAAGCAAACGAAAAGATTTGCGAAATGGCGAAAAAGTACACGACCGTTGCGCTGAACGGTGTGCTCGAGAACGCAAGCAAGACGATGAAGAACAATTACAACAGACGCGACAACTGACATATAAAAAATCCCTCCCGAATATATTTATCCGGGAGGGATTTTTATGTTCAAAAAAGTAACGCTCGGCGCTTTGCGGGGACTGTGTGCATGGTTTATCTGCGCCGCGGTGCTCGTTTTCGCATCCGCCGCGATAGCAGCCGGCATGGATGACCCGTCGGCGGTCATTCCTTACGCGGCGGGATGTGCGCTTGTTCTCTGCTCCGCCGTCGGCGGAGCGGTCGCGGCACGCTCTCTCGGGGACGAGAAGTCGGATCGTA
>JAZUGD010000040.1:0-4449 GCA_045641025.1 Eubacteriales bacterium | reverse complement strand
CGGTATGAACGCGCACGAGCATGTCCTCGGCAATCTCGTCGGCGCGGTCGTCGTCGGTGCCGTATTTCGGGAAGTCTCCGACGGTCTCGAAATCGACGATAATGCCGTTCTCGTCGCGTAGGGGCTTAACTTTTGCATACTTGATTGCGGAAAGGGAGTCGGTGATAACGGAAAGACCCGCCACACCGAACGCCATCAGTCGCTGTACGTCGGTATCGTGAAGCGCCATCTGCGTCTTCTCGTACGCGTACTTGTCGTGCATGTAGTGAATGCAGTTCATCGTGTTTACGTAAAGGTGGCACAGCCATTCAAGATAGACGTTGAAGCGCTCCATGACCTTCGTATAGTCGAGAACCTCGTCGTCCATCGGCTCCATCTGCGGGCCGAGACGCGTGCCGAAAACGTTATCCACGCCGCCGTTGATTGCAAGAAGCAGCAGCTTTGCGAGGTTGGTGCGCGCGCCGAAGAACTGCATCTGCTTGCCGACCTTCAATGCGGAAACACAGCAGGCGATGGCGTAATCGTCACCGAAACGGGGACGCATAAGGTCGTCGTTCTCATACTGAATCGCATCGGTATCGCAGGAAACCTTTGCGCAGAAATTCTTGAAGCCCTCGGGAAGTGCCTGACTCCACAGAACCGTAAGGTTCGGCTCGGGAGCGGGTCCGAGATTGTAAAGGGTATTGAGTATGCGGAACGAAGACTTCGTGACAAGCGTTTTGTGGTTGATGTTCATTCCGCCGATGCTTTCGGTAATCCACATCGGGTCGCCGCCGAAAAGCTCGTTGTATTCGGGAGTGCGGAGGTGACGTGCACAGCGAAGCTTAAGCACGAGGTCGTCGATAAGCTCCTGCGCTTCCGTCTCGGTAAGGGTTCCCGCCTTCATGTCGCGCTCGATATAAATATCGAAGAAGGTGGCGGTTCTGCCGAAGGACATTGCCGCACCGTTCTGTTCCTTGTTTGCGGCAAGATAGCCGAAATAGGTCCATTGTATTGCTTCGCGGGCGTTTGCGGCGGGCTTTGATATGTCAAATCCGTACATTGCCGCCATCTCCTTCAGCTTGCCGAGGAAGCTTATCTGCTGATAAAGCTCCTCAAGCAGACGGATGTTATCGACGTCCATGAGGTTTTCGCCGATTTTGGCTTTATCCTTCTTCTTTTCCTCAATAAGGAAGTCGATGCCGTAAAGGGCAACGCGGCGGTAGTCGCCGATGATGCGTCCGCGGCCGTATGCGTCGGGAAGTCCGGTCAGAAGCGCGCAGTGACGCGCTGCCTTCATTTCGTCGGTATATACGCGGAACACACCGTCGTTGTGGGTAGTACGGTATGTGAAATATTCCTCGATATCCTCGCCGAGCTTGTAGCCGTATGCTTCGCAGGCGGAGCGTGCCATGCGGATGCCTCCGAAGGGGTTGACGCCTCTCTTGAGAGGCTCGTCGGTCTGGAGTCCTACGATTATATCGGAATCGGTGAGATAACCGGGCTTGTAGTTGCAGAGGGAGGAAACCGTGGTGGTGTCAATAGCGAGAACGCCGCCGTTTTCCTGCTCCAGCTTCTTCAGGCGTTCAAGCTCCTCAAGCGCCGCCTTCGTGCGCTCGGTAGCACCCTCAAGAAACGAGCCGTCGCCGTAATAAGGAGTATAGTTTTTGTCGATAAAGTCACGAACGTTGATTTTCTCCTGCCATTCACCCTCGGTGAATCCGTTCCACTGTTCAAAATTCATAATCGTTTCCTTTCTGCAAACAAAAGAGGGCAACCCATGATAAAATCAGAGTTGCCCAGACGGTCGGCATGTAATTCCCGGGCGGCACATTGTGTTAATTCACATTCCGTCAGCACCGCAGGGGTTTTTATTGTTACTAATATTATACTCCGTTTTTCTCTTTTGTCAAGGGGATAAAGTATTATCTCTTTTTATAAAGTACAAGCTCGGGGTCGGAGCCGTTCTCGCCGTACGCGGCGACGAGAATGAAGTCGGCGTTCGCAACTATGCCGAAACACTTGTCCGCGGTTCCGTCGTCAAACTCCGACTCGACCTGCATGGCAAGATAAATCTCGTTGTCGTCAAGGAACTGCGCCACCCCGCCGCCCGGGAGAGGGTAGGCGAGGTTCACGTACTCGCCGTTCATCGGGAAAAGCTCGGTGACCTTGCTCATCCCGGGCACGCCGAGAGCGTTAATCTCGTCAATGAGCACGCGCACGAATTCGTCGTACGCCTCGCGTCCGCCGGTCTTTATATACGCCGCCACGAAGCACGGCTTGCCGAACGGAGCACAGCACGACTCCGTACAGCCTTTGCATCTGCTGCTTTTTCCGTAACCGCAGGACTCACAGTCTGCTCCGCAGAGTCCTCTCATATAATTCACGTATTCCTTTCGGCACTTCGTGTCTTCAGACACGAATGTGCGGTGTGAAACAAGTTTATTTCAGATATCGTTTCTCTGAGTGTTTCACACGATTACCTCAATTTCGTGTACGCCGCCGTCAATGGGAGCGGGTACGGGGTACGAGCATTCCTTGCCGTCGAAACTGAAGCGCGAGCCCTCGCCGACTCTTGCAAAGCCCTCGGGCTTCTTTACGGTTATACGGAAGCGCGTGCCGAGACGGTTGAGCTCGTAGAATACCTCGGTTTTGTCAAACGGAAGCACGGGAGAGAGACGGATGGCGTCTCCGTCGTACTCAATTCCGAGAAATTCCGAAACGGTAAGCGAGAGCCACGAGGCGGTACCCGAAAGCATCGGGCCGACGTTCTCCATCGTTTCGCTGTTGTTGTACTGCGTGCAGAAGCGCGGGTTGCCCTTGAGGTTGAAGGGGTCGGTAAGCGTGCGGTACGGGAATACTCTGTCGAGCATCCAGAACGCCAGCTCCGCAAGCTCCTCGGCAAGGGACTCGTCCGATACCGTCTTTGCGGCGTGGAACATTGCCGCCGTCGCCATCATCGTCGCGTGCTTGAAGACCGCGCCGTTCTCTCTGTCGCCGGGGAAGTAGTGCTCGGTTGCGGTCTGCGTCGAAATCTTGTCAAGGTCGCAGGGGGAGGAAAGCGTAAGTCCCGCGTCGTTCATCAGCTCGCGCTTTACAACGCCGAGCATCGTGCGCGTCTGCTCCTCGGTGGCAACTCCCGCAAGGAGCGACCACGAGAAACAGTTGAGGAAGTACGAGCCGTCTCTCTTCGGGTCTGCGCTGAGTCTGTCGCCCTTCGCACCCACGAAGGTGTAGCCGCCCACTCTCTCACTGTTGATAAGACAGCGTGCGAAGAAGTTTTCCTTCCACGTGTGAGTCTGAATATTGTCGCCGAGCTTTCGGCTCATCGCCTCGAGTCTTTCGGCGTCCGCGGTGCGTCCGGTGCGGCGTGCCATGTCGGCAAGACCGTCCTCGCCTATCTTGAGCAGGAAGGCGTTCATGACGCTCTCGCAGAAGTGCGACTCAAAGCGTACGCCCCACTCCTGACCGTTTCTCTCAAGCTGCTCGCGGTATCTTTTTTCCTTCTCGATACCGTCGATGCTGTCCGCATCGAGCTTCATGCAGTCGTTCCAGTCCGCATTGTCGAGAAGCGGCAGACCGTGGTCGCCCACGGAAATCTCACCGCTGTAAACGCAGATGGTCATGAGCGTATCGAAGAGAGTACGCTCGCCGCCGTCCGCGCAGGGAATGACCGTGTCGAGGAAGCCGAAGTCACCGGTAAGGCTTACGTAGCGGTGAACTGCCTGAAGCAGCCACAGCTGGTCGTCGGAGCACTTACCGGGCTCCTTGCCCTCCCAGTAGAAGTTGTGGTTTGCGTATCCCATGCGGAATACGTTTTTAGCCCAGCCCGTGAGCATGTCGCGTGCAAGGTCTGCGCGTCCCATCGCCGCCATGTAGTACATCGAGGCGAACATGTCCTGTATCTCGCGGAAGCCTATCTGTCTCTGCGCCTTCTGCGTCCACGCGAACGAGCGCGAAACGAAGGACTGATACAGCACCTGGAACGGGAGGTTCTTATTTACGTAGGAATCAAGTATTCCGTCACCCGTCTCAAGACGGATGTACGAGGAGTATTTTGCATAGAAATCACGTACGCTCTCAAGCGCCGCGTCAGCGGCACCGGTTACGGTGAATTCGTCAAGGAGCGACGCGAGCTTTTCGTCAAAGCCGAGCGGTACGGAGTCGTCCTCGGGTACCCAGCACATACCGGTGAGAGAGTCGATTTCCTTAGTCTCTCCCACACCGACGGTGAACGTCTTGCCCATTGCGAAGAAGTACGCCGCCTTGCGTGCGGGGCGTGAGTTCAGGCGCGATACGTTCTGCGGGTGCTCGACGCTGCCGCTTCCTATAAAGTCGGGGTAGTTAACCGAATATTCGTCCATCGGCTCGCCGTCGCATACGAGGGAGGCAAAACGCTTCTCAAAGCGGCGGTATCTCGGATAATCCATCGGTGAGATTGCCCATACCTTGCCGTCCTTCCGCATAACG
>JAZUGD010000039.1:0-5479 GCA_045641025.1 Eubacteriales bacterium | reverse complement strand
GCCCATGGTCCAGCAGGGAACGATGAGGTCAAGTGAGGCAAGCGCCTCAGCATCCGCAAGACACTCAAGCGTGTCCGATACGGTGACGGAATAACCGTGCTCTTCGAGCAGTCGCGCAAACCTCGCCGCGACCCTCACCGGGTCGTGACCTTCCCACCCGCCTGCAAATATAAGTGCACGTTTCATGATTTCCCCACCTTGCTTATATCATTATCATCAGTATAACATATTTTTTCAACGTTTGAAAGTATTTGTGAAAAAATGTAAAAAAGGACACCGTACGGTGTCCTTTTTCGTATGTATCGGAATCAGTCAAGAGGCTCGATTTTTACTTCCTTACCGGTTCTTGCGGATTCGTAAATCGCGTCTATCATCTGCATGAGCACGACGCCGTCGTGCGCGGGAGCGATACACTCCGTGCCGTTTCGTACGCAGTCGATGAAGTGAGCGATTTCATTCGTGAAGAGAGCGTTGAACTCGCAGGAGGGGTAGTTCTCGCCGCTGATTTCGCCGTCCTCGGCCTGAGAATAGAACTTCGAGGGAGTGGCAAGGTCGATGCCCGCCTTGGTACCGATGAGCTGTACGCCGTTTCTGCGGTTCTCGGTATAGAGGTTGAACGAGGTGCAAACCTCAAGCAGGAAGCCGTTGTCGAAGCGTACGAATGCGGTAGCGTAGTCCTCGCAGTTGTGCTCGAACTGACCCGTCGTGTCAACGGTCCAGTCGGTAGCGGCAACGTTCTGCGCGTCTGCATTGTAGCCGATCATGCCGTATGCGGATACGGGAGTCGGACGTCCCGCAAGGTATCTTGCAAGGTCCATTACGTGCACGCCGAGGTCGATGAGCGGGCCGCCGCCGGAGTAGCGGATATCACCGAACCAGCCGCCGGGGCAGCCGTTTCTTCTCTCGTAGCCGACTCTCGCGAGCTTGAGCTCACCGGCTCTGCCGGAATCGATGAAATCCTTTGCGGAAATGCAGTCACCGCCGTAACGGCGAACGAAGCCTATCTGCAGGAGACGGCCGGACTCTTTTGCAGTCTTCTCCATCTCGAGAGCCTCTGCGGTGTTCATCGCCATCGGCTTCTCGCAGATTACGTCACAGCCCGCCTTCAGCGCGGCGATGGTCGCCTTTGCGTGAGCGTTGTTCCACGTCGTAACGGAAACGGCGTCGATGTCTTCCTTCGCGAGCATCTCGTTGAAGTCGGTATATCTTCCGGGAATACCGTGAGTGTCGCAGAACTTAATCATCTTTTCCTCATTGATATCGCATCCCGCAACGACCTCGACCGTGTCGGAAAGCGCCTTGTAGCCGATCATGTGGCAGCCTGCGATGCCGCCTGTACCGATAATTGCAACTCTTGTCTTTTTCATTTTATTTTACCTCTTTGGTTTTTAGCTTTGTACCTGACTATATTTTACCGCTTCCGTGCGCGGAAATCAACTGTAATTATTAATTATCCCAAAGAATCTATTGCATCCTGCGGCGAAATCTCGCCCGCGAGAACCCGCCCCATAAGAGTACGGGTATTTATCAGATCCTCGGGCTCGCGGTTGTACTGCTGTACGTCTGTGGTTATACTGCGTACGAAGGACATCGCAACGTCCGGACCGAATCTTTCTTCTATCAGGTGCAGATAGTCGAAGTCGTCGATTCCGTCACGCGCGAACTCAAGTCTCACCGACTCAAGCGGACCGTCGACACCCATGTTCTTTCCGGCGTAAACGAGGATTCCCGCCTGGTCGTCGGTAATGCGTGTGCTCTTGCCGATAACAGGGGAAGAGTCGGCTGCTTCCCAGTAAAGGAAGCCGTCAAAACCGTAAAGATACTGCTGCCAGAACAGCTCTCTGCATTCAACTCCGGTGTTCGTGATACCCACGTTGCAGTAGTTTTCGCTCTTACCGCCCGAGGTGTACCACCATTTTTCGCCGTTGCCGATTTCTTTTATGCGGTTGTCGATACGTTCCATGTAAGGACCGAATTCCTCAACCATCTGCGTAGTGTAGAAGACAGTGCTTGTCGGGTCGGTCGAGGTCGGGTCGGTGAACATCCACGTTGCGGGGCAGAAGAGAGTGGAGTATTTGAGAATCTCACCGATGATATCGCCCTCGTAGCCGAGACCGTAGAGACTCTTCGCGTCGCTCAGGTACTCGTTGTAGTGGTTCGGTATAACTATTTTAGCACCGGGGAACAGGGAAGTGAGACGTGCGTAGTTCGATTCAATCAGTCTGAACTCGTCGCGCAGGCTTCTCTTGTTGGGGTCAAGCGCCTCGACTCCGTCGGGACCGGGCTCATCGTTGTAGTAGAAGTATGCCTTCCTGAGCCATTCTTCGTTCTGTGAGAGGAGTCCGTACGCCTGAGTGATTTCCTCGTCGGTACGGCTGCGGTTGCCGCCGTAGCCTTCACCGGCTACAAGGAAGCTGTTGACTGCGGGGTTATCGAGGTACTCCGTGACTCTCTCGTCGTCGAGAGAATAGGGCAGAAGCACGGGGCACAGCTTGTTGTCGATAAACATGTCGTAGTACTTCTGATACTCGACCTGATATTCGGGAACCTTCGGCGCATAAGTGGGACTTCCGACTCCGATGGAGCTGCGGCAGTACGTGTACTCCGGCAGCACGAAATCCCATACGGTCAGATAAGCGTAAGCGCGTTTGATTTCTTTGCCCTCGGCGTTATATACGCTGATGCCGCACTCGTAAAGTCCGGGGTTCGCGTCCGCGGGGACTCTTACCTTGAGCCCGAACGCGAGCGGCACGTTTGCCTTCATGGTAAGGTTTTCAACCGTCGGCACGAGAACTTCCGCGAGGGTGTCGAGGGTCGTACCGCTTTTGTCGGCGACGGCCATGTATCTCTCGCTGTAAACCTCGGTGGGAACCGAACGTCCGAGCGCGTCCTTAAAGCCGGTAATCTTTACCGAAAGGCCCGACATGGCCTCCTCACCGACGAGAGCGAACTGCATGAACTCTTTTTCGTTCCGTGCGCAGTACATGACGTACGTGTATGCGTCGCCGATGTCGCTTGATTTGGTGCTGCATCTCGTAAGACCGTCAAACAGAACGAGACTTACGGACATGTCCTCATACGGCGCGTTCTGCTTTGAATAGTCAATCTCCATGCCCGTGCCGCCGAGATAAACTCTCCAGTTGGCAAGGTATTTGAGAAGCATGACAACGTCGGAAAGATTGACCTTTTCACTGAGGTCAACGTCAGCCGCCTCGGTATCAATCGTAACGCCCCATCCGGCGATATATTTGAGCAGTGCGGTAACGTCGCTGACGTTTACCTTTCCGTCGCCGTTTGCGTCACCGTACCTGATGCCCTCTCCCTCGGCGGGAGCCTCCGAGTATACGGTCGCCGCCGCGCAGACCAGCATGCTGAGTACAAGAATAAACGAAATAATTCTTTTCATGGTCATACCTCGAATTTCAGTATGGATTCTACCGATATAAGTATAACAGTAAACCGGCACAATTTCAACAGTTTAACCCCGAAATACGTAAAAACGCCCCGTGCGTTTTGTTGACTTGCACGGCGGTTTGTGTTAAAATAAATCAAAGTCCGGAGGTTAATTATGGAAAATAAACTTATCGCATTTACCTTTGACGACGTTCCGTTTTACCGCGAAAACGACGGCAACCCCACGACCACGATAATTGATACTCTGAGCGAGTTCGGCGGGAAGGGAACCTTTTTCGTCGTCGGACGGCATCTAGAAAACAACGGCAGAAAGCAGCTTGATATAGCTCTTGAGCACGGTTTCGAGCTCGCAAATCACACGCAGTCGCACCGCGACTTCGACAAGCTGACGGAGGAGGAAACCGAGGAAGAGATAATGACCGTGCAGGATAAGCTGTACAGTGAATTCGGCGTCCGTGCAAAATACCTCCGCACCGCGGGTTCGACCCTGAACCCGTATATGTACAAGTTTACCGAAAAGCTCGGTATGTCCGTAATCTTCGGCAGCTGCGGCGGCGCGGACCTCAGCGACTGGGACCCCGCAGTCACTTCGGAGAGCATAAAAAAGAAATGCCTCGAGCACGCCTATCCGGGACAGATCGTCCTCATGCACGGCTTCTCAAAGGGCACGCAGGGCGCGATATGGGATATCTGCAAAACCCTCGCGGACGACGGATATAAGTTCGTCACCGTCACCGAGCTGTTCGACGGCTTCGGCGTGAAGGACCCGCCTCACGACCGCCCGCTCGCCGACGCACAACTCACGGACATCGGCAGAAGATAAAAGAAAAAGGCATCCGAACGGATGCCTTTTTTATTTGGGGCAGGGAGTGGGATTCAGAACCCGTGCAACGCTTTCGTGTTGCGGTAGCGCAAGTTCAGTCTATGCGTTGCACCCTGCGAATCCGCAAGCGTATTCGCGGGGTTTGATCCATCAAGTACACGAAATACACAAGGCTCCCGAAAGGGAGCCTTGTGTTTTGGGGATTTACTTTATAAAGTCCGCGATTATTCGGATTTGATTTCTTCTGTACGATAAATAAATTTGACCTGTCCGCACATGTCATCGCTGATGCCGGAAAAATTGCGGTAATTCCGTGATACGTCAATCGTTGCCTTCAAGCGAGCAATGAGGCCGTTCAGATTGCCGTCCACAAGATCGACGATTTTTTGAATGCCTTCTTCGTTGAATTTTTTAAGTCCGTCGTTTAGCTGCATGGCGCCTTCTTTCAACTCGGCGACTCCGTCCGCAAGGGCAGGGACTCCGTTCTTAAGTCGGAGTATACCGTCATAAAGCGCGGAAGCACCGTCGCTCAGCTGTGCTGCTCCGTCCTTTAAATCGGATGCGCCGGAAGCAAGTATATTGGCACCGTCTGCGGCGGAAGCAACACCTCCGGTGTAGGTTAAAAGACCGAGATAGAATGCATTATAGCTGTCAAGTGAGGTTTTCAGCGAAATGATCGACTTTGCGCCTTCGGAAGCGGCAGCAAGTTTTGATTGCACCTCATCAGATGCCACATTTTCGGAGATTGCCTGCTTCACCTGCAATTCCACATTATCCGAAATCGTTTTCCCGACGGTATCGGTTTCCATCTGTGCATCCGTATTCGCTTTGATTGTTGCTTTTATTTCGTCGCTTGCCATTTTGGCGGTGATATTTGCCTCGATCAACGCTTTCACGTCGTCGCTCTGCATCTGTGCATCAATTGCGGAGGTAATTGCTTTTTGTGTTTCTTCGGGTATCAATCCGGCAGAAACGGCAGCTTCATAATCGGATCTGCTCATCCCGGCGGCTGTGGAGATGACTTGCTCGGCTACCTGCTCATACACCGCAGAAGCCACGCCGGACGATACCTGTTCCTGCACAGCGGCAGTAACCTGTGCCTCAACCTGCTCACGAACAGCGGCGGTAACTTTTTCGATTATCAAAGGTCTGTTTTCCTCGACAGCGGCAGTGACTTGTGCAAGTGCCTGATTATATACCGATGTTTCATCGAGGGACTCAATCACACTGTCAAGTACCCCG
>JAZUGD010000038.1:0-1669 GCA_045641025.1 Eubacteriales bacterium | reverse complement strand
CTTCGAGAGCGGCGCTATCGTTCAGACGCACGTTTCGTTCGATATTTTCATCACCGGTCAGGAGCATTCGCAGATTAAGATATACGGTACCGAGGGCAACCTCATGGTACCCGACCCGAACGGCTTCGGCTACGGCGGCGTACACCTTCACCGCTGCAACGAGGACTCGTACAAGGAAATTCCGCTTATGTTCGACTACAAGGACAACGACAGAGGTATCGGTCTTACCGATATGGCAATGGCGCTCAGACGCGGCAGACTCCACCGCTGCAACTCGTCTCAGCAGCTTCACGTGCTTGAGCTGATGAAGAGCTTTGAGACCGCATCCGCCGAGGGCAGAGTCGTTGAAATCGAGTCACCGTTCGAGAGATGTGCTCCGATGGCATGGCCTACTCTCCACGGCGTAATTGACGACTAATGCCGAAGGATATTATTCATCAGTTATTTAAGTATGCTTCACTTCGGCTCGGAGCAGTTTCCTTTGACGGCATAAAGCCCGCCGTCAATAACCGCTTCGCGGTCACCGGAAGCTGTTCCACAAAATAATTCATGAGGTTTTGTTTACCATGCATGACGAACTGACCAAGGTCGATATAGACCAGATGAAAGCCGAGCTCGTTGAGCGGCACGCAATGATTCCCGCGCAGAAGGCGGAGGTCAAGCGTACACGTGAATACGGTGACCTCAGCGAGAACGACGAATACAGAAGCGCAAAGCGTGAGCTGAACCGCAACAGAAGCCGTATCCGTTATCTTGAAAAGATGATTGAGACTGCCGTCGTTATCTCCACCGAATCCGCCGAGGACGAGGTCGGGCTGTTCGACAGCGTTGAGATTTACTACCCCGAGAAGGACAAAACGAGAGTCGTGCGCATCGTAACGACGCTCCGAAACGACGTATTCAACGGCATTATCTCAAAGGAATCGCCGTTCGGACGCGCGCTTCTCGGCACGAAGGTCGGTCAGACGGTTGAGGTAACCGGAAACGACGGCAACACCTACCCCGTCAAGGTCGTTAAGATTACCAAGGGCGAGGACGACCCGAACCTTAAAATATCGACGTATTAAAGTAAATCCCGCCGAAGATAAAATCTCCGGCGGGATTGTTATTTTACTTAGACAAATCGGATGACGGAGACAATGCGGAATTATGAATGCGGAATGCGGAATTATGCCGAACTGTATGTCTGTCAACATAATAAACGGTTCGCAACAAAGCCTTCCCTTGCCAGGGAAGGTGGATTTTGCGAGGTTTACCGAGCAAAAGACGGATGAGTAGTAATTGTATAGACTAACTAACCGTCTGTCAGTTAGCTTGTAACAACTACTCATCCGTCATCCACCGCTACGCTCGGATGCCACCTTCCCTAGCAAGGGAAGGCTTGGGTTTGCGTTTGCTTAAAGTAAGCTTACAGACATAAAATACAACCTCTGAATGCTGAATGCTCAATGCTGAATGCTCCTTCAAACTCCGGTTTGTCGAAACAAAAAATCACCCGCTTGATGAGGATATCATCAAGCGGGCTGGGTTATTTTGCAAAGGATTTTTCGCGAACGTCGTCCCATTGGCGGTTCTCGCACCAGTAAACCGTGCGGTCGGTGACGTCGTAAACCATGGACACGACGGTCGGGCAGACCTCCTGCGAGCAGGCGCGTAGTATAGCGAAGCA
>JAZUGD010000037.1:0-4522 GCA_045641025.1 Eubacteriales bacterium | reverse complement strand
GGGAACCTCCTTTGTTAGAGAATGATATCGTTTTTCTGCGAAAAACGGTGATATATCGGCAAAGCCGATATGATATACACCTGACGGTGTATGATATACGACTCCGCCGGAGTCGTATTGATGTTGAAAACCGCTTGCGGTTTTCTTCGTTAATACGCTTCTGAGAAGCGTATATCATGCGAGCGGTGCGAGTATATCATATTTGCGTCGCAAATATATCATCGTTTTCCCTCAATGGAAAACGATATCGTTATTCTTCTTCCCGCTTTACGGTAATCTCCATCGTCGTGCGGTGAGTCGCCGCGCCGCGGAGCTCAATCGCATAATCGAAATATATGCGGCCTCCCTCATCGGTGAGGGAGTTGTCGACGCGGTACGTGTGCACGCACACGTCGAAATCCATGTAAAGCGTATGATAGACGCAGGTGTGGCGTCTGCCCGACTCAAGCACGAGCGTGACGTCCGCCGCTCCGGAGCGGAAGACGGTCAGCAGCCCGGGCTCCGCCGGGTCGAAGCTTATCTCCGTCGTCTCGTCGGTGAGTCCGTTTTCGTCACCGCCGAGGCTTTCGGAGTACGTGAGACAAAGCCTCCCGTCGCGGCGCGTTATTGACGCGGGGCAGGAGAGGCGGTAAGACTCACTCACGGGGGCCTGTCTCTCGTCCTCGGGGAACGTGAGCACGCCGTCGCCCGCAATCGCCTCGTCTATAAGAGAAAAATCGAGACTTTCGCGCTCGGTTGCGTTCATGGAAAGGATAAAGCCGGGGGTGTGCCCGGCTTTATCGGGATATTCACAAAGAGGCATTATACAAGGGGATTAGCGTACGGGCAGCCGTTGTCGATTTCGTAGCCGAAGTCTGCGGGAGCAGCCCAGTGTACGGCGTTGGTGATAATGCGCTGCATTACGGGATTGTGGAACGACGGGCAGGTCTCGTGACCGGGCTGGAGGTAAACCACCTTGCCGGCACCGCGCTTCCAGGTGCATCCGCTTCTGAATACGTAGCCCTGCTCATACCAAGAGGTGAAGATGAGATCGTCGGGAGTCGGAATCTGGAAGGGCTCGCAGTACAGCTCCTCTTCCTCGAGTACGAAGTACTTCGGTACGCCTGCGGCGATGGGATGAGAGGGGAGGATGTTCCATACGATTTCCTTCTGCTCTGCGCCCCACATGAGGTTACCGGTAGTGCCGACGATGGCACGGAACGGCTTCGAGTGATGGCCGGAGTGAAGGGCGATGAAGCCCATACCGCCTACGTAGACTCTGTGACGGATTCTCTCAACGAGAGCGTCGTCAACCTCGCCGTGACGGACGTGACCCCACCAGAGAAGAACGTCGGTGTTGTTCAGCACCTCGTCCGGCAGACCCTGATCGGGGTCATCGAGAGCGGCGAGACGTACGTTCAGCTCCGCGTCGGTGTCAAGGAATTCCTTGATGGTCGCGTGCAGACCGTTCGGATAAACCGCTTTAGCGGCATCCTCGCATTTTTCGTGATAGAACTCGTTCCATACGGTTACGTTAATTACTTTTGACATGGCAAAAATTCCTTTCTTTGGCCATATTTTTATTCATAATAATTATACACCCGCAAAGCGGGAGTGTCAACATTTTTATAGAGCGGAATGCGGAGAGCGGAATGCGGAATTATTGTAGTGTAACAAGCAAAACAAAAATTGATAGTTGTAGGGGTCGGCGTCTGCCTCGACGACCCGAAAACGTACAGTTATGATGTTCTGCAGGTCCACGCAGGGACAAACGATGCCGTCATCCCGAGGCGTGGCGTCACTTTGGTAAAAACAAACTGCATACGCCGTGGGGATCCGGATGTACGGACGCTATCTCTATACGTCGAAGAAACACGGTTGCAATCAAGGCTGTGCGTGGTCGGGCTTGCGGGTACTCAAGTACAGACAAAATCCACCAAGCGAACACAATTCGTTTATCCGCTTACCACCGTATAGAATACCAAACCGCAACTCCGGATCCCCACGGAGCGCGCACTTCGCGATACGTTCTTCCGGTACAGATGTTTTGCGGCGAAGTGCACCCCTCGGGATGACGGTATCGGTTGTCCCTGCGTGGACGTGCACGGTTGTGCGAAATTTCCGCAGATCCTTCGCGGGGCTCAGGATGACAAATCAAGTTTTTGCCGACAGACATACAATTCGGCATAATTCCGCAATTCCGTGGTTGTTAGGCTTCGCCTAAACCCTTCGAGTTTGCCTGCGGCAAACATCGCCATTCCGCATTCCGCATTAACTCATCACTCTGCGTTCTGACCTCTGCGTTAAAAAAGCCCGCTTTTGCGGGCTTTTTTCATATTTCCGTAAATCCGGCGGCGGCAAGAAGCTCCGCCGCTTTTTTGTTGTCGTCCGTGCGGACGATGGTCTGCGCGCGGCCGGGCGTGCCCGCCGGGAACGCGTAGAAATAGTCGATGTTGATGTCTCCCTCGGAGAGCACCTTAATAATCTTCGAGAACTGTCCCGGCTCGTCGGTCATGCCGACGCACAGGACGGATTTTACCTGCGAAATGAAGCCCTCGCGGTCAAGCGCCTCTTTCGCTCTGTCGGGCTCGTCGAGAATGAGGCGGAGCACGCCGTAGTCCTGCGTTTCGGCTACGACGACGGCTCTCATGTTGATGCTCTCGCGCGCGAGCAGGTCGGAAACCTCGACCATCGCGCCCTTCTTATTTTCAAGGAAAACCGATATCTGTTTTACCATGGTATACTCCCTTCCGGCATAAACGTAATGAATGCGGTGTTAATGTGTTCTGTATGGCTGTGTATTAACTTAATTCTTACGGTAGGGGGCGACGTCCTCGACGCCCCGTTTATGAATTAAAGATAACTTTTAAATAAGCAAATAATATATTGTTTAACCAATGTCTTTTCTAATAGCATAATCATTCGTTTTCGGGGCGTCGGGGACGTCGCCCCCTACAGGTTATTCCGCATTATTTCAGTGCAGCTTACGCTTATCAATAACGCGTACCGCCTTGCCCTGCGAGCGTTCTATCGAACGCGGCGCGACAAGTCTCACCTTTGCGGCGATGCCGAGCAGCGAGCGCATATCCTCCATCAGGGCGCGCCCTGCGGCGGTAATCTCCGATACGGAGTCGGAGAAGGTCTCGGCGGACATTTCTACGAGAACGTCGACGACGTCGAGGTTGTTCACTCTGTCGACGATTATCTGATAGTTCGGCAGATATCCGCGGTTTATGAGCACGGTCTCAATCTGCGACGGGAATACGTTGACGCCGCGGATGATGAGCATGTCGTCGGTGCGTCCCATCGGCTTCGACATGCGGACGAACGTGCGTCCGCAGGAGCATTTCTCGTGAGAGATAACGCCGATATCGCGGGTGCGGTAGCGGATTACGGGGAACGCCTCCTTCGTGAGGCAGGTGAAGACGAGCTCGCCCGGCTCGCCGTCGGGCACGTGCAGTCCCGTGTCGGGGTCGATGACCTCAACGATGAAGTGGTCCTCGTTTACGTGCATGCCCTTCTGCGCGGAGCACTCGTACGCGACGCCCGGTCCCATGATTTCGGTGAGGCCGTACACGTCGTACGCCTTTATGTGAAGCTTTTCTTCAAGCGTCTGTCTCATTTCCTCCGTCCACGGCTCGGCACCGAAGATGCCCGCGCGGAGAGAGAGCTCGTCGGCGGTGACTCCCGCCTCCTCCATGGACTCGGCAAGGTACATTGCGTACGAGGGAGTACAGCAGAGTACGGTCGAGCCGAAGTCGCGCATTATCGTTATCTGACGCGCGGTGTTGCCCGTTGACACGGGAATTACCGTAGCGCCGATTTTCGTCGCGCCTCCGTGGATGCCGAAGCCGCCCGTGAACAGACCGTAGCCGTATGAGACGTGCACTCTGTCGGCGGAGGTGGCGCCAACGGCGCACAGCTGACGCGCGCAGATGTTCTCCCATACGTCGAGGTCGTTCTGCGTGTAGCCTACGACTATCTGCTTGCCCGTAGTGCCGCTCGACGCGTGCAGACGCACGACGTCGTCAAGAGGTACGGCGAACATGCCGAAGGGGTACGTGTCGCGCAGATCCTGCTTGCAGGTGAGCGGTAATTTGGTTATGTCGTCAAGGGTCTTTATATCGTCGGGAGTGACTCCCGCCGCGTCCATGCGGTCACGGTACAGCGGTACGCGGTCGTACACGCGGCGCACTACCTTGAGAAGCCTCTCGGTCTGGAGCGCGCGGATATAATCCTGTGACGCGGTTTCAATTTCGGGGTCGCGGTAAATCTCTGACATCGTTATGCCTTTCGTAAGAGAAAACTTTCGATTGTATTATATACCAATATTATGCCCGAGGTCAAGAATTTTTTGCACAGTAATCCGTCAACGGCGGATTACTGTGCAAAATTAGTGCAGAGAGGCGACGTTTGCCAAAGGCAAACTCGCGGTTTTCGCCGAAGGTGAATAACCAAGTTTAGGCGAAGGTGAACAACCACGGAATGCGGAATGCGAAATGCGGAATTATGCCGAATTGTAAGTCCGTCGGCATAATAAACG
>JAZUGD010000036.1:0-11309 GCA_045641025.1 Eubacteriales bacterium | reverse complement strand
CTTCGCAAAACGTGCTTTCTGCACGGATGTTTTGCGGCGAAGTGCACGGCTCGGGATGTCGGTGTCGGTTGTCCCTGCGTGGACCTGCACGGTTATGCGAAATTTCCGCAGATCCTTCGGGGGGCTCAGGATGACAAATCAAGTTTTTGCCGACAGACATACAATTCGGCATAATTCCGAATTCCGCATTCCGCATTCCGCATTACTACAAATTCCGATTTGTCTGCTTATTTATCGAATATCGGATTTTGCCGTACCTTTTTATTTGCTTACCGTTTTCGTCTCGCCGTTCTTCACGGTGAGAGTTTCGGTTTTACCGCCGACGGTGGCGACCCACGTGAAGTCGAATCCGGTGTTGTTGGTAATCTCGGTAGCGTCGTCTCCCTTATGAGAAACGGAGACGGTACCGCTCCATACGGGCACGTCCTCGATCGAGGCGTTCTCGCCTTCGACGCCGCCGAACTCGGTCCTCACCGTTTTGTCGGTGAAGGTCGGGCGGATACCCATATAACCGCGCACGTAATCGGCAACGGCGGTGTACGACACCTCGGGATAGTCGCGGCGCTCGCACGACTCGTCCGTTATCGCAAGAAGGTTGTCGAGCGCACTCTTTTTTCTGCCCGTCATATAGAATATCTCGGAGACGTAGGTGAACTCCTCAAGATTGAGGGAGGGATAGTATCTCTCTATCGCATCCATATGGAGAGAGAGATACGGTTCCTCATCGAGAAGCCCGTCCCTCACACAGAAGCCCGCCTTGGTGACGGTAAACTTGCCGCCCATCGTGCCGTCGCGGCGTATCGTGGGCGCGAGCGCTTTTTCGCTTTCGTTCCACCACATCTCGCGGAAGGTCTTCTTTATTTCGTCGGCGCGTGCCTTTGCGGCTTTGGCTTTCTCGGTCTCGCCCTGCATTGCGTACACCTTTGCCGCCACGATGAACGCCGTCCACTCGAGAGAGTACGTATCGAGCGCGTATTTGTAACCGCAGATGCCGCCCTCATCATACGAGCAGATACCGCGGTACCCGTCGGAGTCGACGCGGTCGACGATGCCGTCGCCGTCGCGGTCCCACTTTTTTATGTATTCGGTGACCGAGAGGTCGTGGAAGCGTGCAACGGTCGGGTCGGTGAGGTAGAACTCGTCGCCCGTCAGCTCGTACAGCTCGGCGCATGCGCGCATAACGTCGAAGTTTGCGGGAAGGTTGTACCAGAAATTCTCATCGTCGGTGTAGTCCTCCCACCACGGAATACCGTCGAAGGTTATCTCCCAGAACGTGCACCAGTCGCGGGTGACGCTGATATTTTCGGCAAAGCGGTATATCATGTTGCGGTTGTGACGGTCAAGCCCGAGATAGTGGCCGCCCGCCGCCTGATGAGACATGTCTCTCATGCAGTACGCGTATCTTTCGGGGAGCGCCGCCTCGTAGCAGGGACCTCCCTTTTCGTTTTCGACGGCGAATGCAAGCGCACGCTTGACCGCCCACTCGAAGCTTTCGCGGATTTCTTTTTTATCGGAATAAAATTTCATGATAATCTCCTTCAAATTGTATCATCTCTGTGAGCGCCCGCCGCGAGGGCGGCGTTGCCGTACGATTTGTCTCCCGTTATCTCCCGCACATAATCGAAATCCGGCGGTAGCTCAAACTTTTCGTTCTCGTCGAGGAGTTCAATCTCGACTATTGCGCGGTCGTTCCAGAACGGATATACGTCGACCTCGAAATATTTGTTTTTGTATGCGAGGCAGTATCTCGTTTTCTCAATCGTGCCGATTTTCGGGTCAGCCTCGGTGAGAAGAGCCTCGTACTCCCCGCGGCTGATTCGCGTCTCCTCCTCGGTGCGGGATACGCCGTGGCCTCTCTTGCAGGTGAGGAAGTAAAGCACGTCTTCTCCCTCTCCTCTGCGTCTGACGCGGCGCACGCCGTCGGCACAGGTGAGATACGTCTGTGAAATTCCGACCGCACGGCATTCGGGGAGCGACGCAAGGCGCTCCGTATCGGGGTATCTTATGAGGAAGCGGCGCTCCGTCTCAAGCGGCTCGGGAATACCGAGAAACGCGTCGATTTCACGGATGAGGCGTTCAATTTTGCCCTCAAAATCCGTGGAATTGTCTATCATACGGTAGTGAGGATGCCCGACCCATATGGACGTAACCAGACGGTCGAGCACGAGTGCTCCCTCCGCATCCTCGAGGCGCACCTCGTTCGATGCGGTGCCGTAGTGGTCTGCGGCGCCGTCGGCAGCCGTGACCATATGGAAAACGGCGTCGTATGCGTCACGTGCGCTCACGGGTGTGAGTCCCGCCTTCGCGAGTGCCGCCTCATACACCGCGTCCGACGACATATACACGCGGCAGTCGGGTACCGAGCGGTCGCTTATGATGAGAACGTTCTCACGTCCGCACGCCTTCGTGCTTGCAAGCGCCGCCTCGGCGTACGCCTTGTCCTTTTCCGCCTGCACCGCTATGATGAGACTCTCGAACAAGTCGACCGAGCCGCACGTGTCGGGGTTTATCCCGCCGCGCAGAAGCTCGGTTGCGGATTCGCCGATAACGAACACGCCCCGGCCGAGCTTTTCGTAGTGCTCGCGCACCCGTACGAGGGATTTCGTCTTTCCTCCGCACGGGCCGCCCGTTATTGCGATTTTCACGATATTCGGATTCATTTTCTGCCTCCGACTTTGTTTTTTCGATTTAATTATACAACATTTTCACCGTCTGCACAATACCCGAATCATAAGATAAAAAAATCCGTAAAACGGTACGGATTTTCGCGTTTGTTCATCTTTTACTGTTGACTTTGACTTCAATAATTGGTATAATTATTATGTGCTATTATGGATACAAATTGATATACGAACAGGAGATACCTGATTATGGATAAAGAAAACGAAAACGAAATCATGAGCGAGGATAAGGATACCCTCAGCGAAATACTCGAACAGGTGGCGGAGGAAAACGCGGAAGAGGCCGAGGCTGAGACCGCGGAGACCGCGGAAAAGACGGCGTTCTCATCCGGTGCGCCCGCGCACGCAAAGAAAAAAGAGGACGACGGCAAGCCGCACGGCTTTCTCAACGGACTTTTCGATATTCTCGAAATGTTCGCCGTATGCACCGCAGTCATTCTTCTCGTATTCACGTTCGTCATCCGTCTGACCGTGGTTGAGGGTCCGTCGATGGAGAATACCCTCGTTCAGGGTGATTATCTGTTCGTTCAGACGCTCGGATACGAGCCTCACAGAGGCGATATCGTAGTTGTTCAGGAGCAGGATGCCGATATAAACAAGCCGCTTATCAAGCGCGTCATCGCCGTCGGCGGCGACGAGGTTACGTTCGACGAGAACACGTGGACCGTATACGTGAACGGTACGGCACTCGACGAGCCTTACACGAAAATCGACTTCGCTTCTCAGGACGACGGAAACGGAAACAAGATTTACTCCGTTCCTCTCAGAACGGACTTCGACCAGCCCATCAAGGTCGAGGAAGGCAAGATTTTCGTAATGGGCGACCACAGAAGCAACTCCTCCGACAGCCGTTCGTCTCACGTCGGTCAGATAGACGAGCGCAGCGTTATCGGACGCGCGGTATTCCGCGTGTTCCCCTTCTCCAAGATTTCCACTCTTCCGAGGGCGGAATGGGCGGAGAGCATGGACTGAAAGGACCCGGTTATATAATGCCGTCTCAAACAATACAATGGTTCCCGGGGCATATGGCGAAAACGCGCCGCATGATTACGGAATGTCTGCCGCTCGTGGACATCGTAATCGAGCTCGTTGACGCGCGTATTCCTCAAAGCTCGGCAAACCCCGAGATAAAAAGACTGTGCGCGGGTAAGCCGCGTCTGCGTCTTTTAAACAAGGCGGGGCTCGCCGACCCGAACGTGACCGCAAAATGGATTGCTCAGGCAAAGGCGGACGGAATCTCCGCTCTCGCAGTTGACTGCGTAAGCGGCAGCGGCGTTTCGGGAATATCACCCGAGGTCAAGCGTATCCTTGCGGATAAGCTTGCGAAATACAAAGAAAAAGGAATGGCGGGCAGACAGGTGCGCGCCATGATAGTGGGCGTGCCGAACTGCGGCAAATCGTCTCTCGTAAACCGTCTCGGCGGCGGAAAGAAGGCGAAGGTCGAGAACAGACCCGGCGTGACCCGCGACAAGCAGTGGGTAACGACGAACGTCGGCATAGACCTGCTTGACACTCCCGGCGTTCTGTGGCCGAAATTCGACGACAGAATCACCGGTGAGAACCTCGCGTTCACCGGCGCGATACGCGACGCGATACTCGATACCGACGAGCTCGGTGCTCTGCTCTGCCGCAGACTCTGCGACGTATGCCCCGAGCTGTTCCTTACAAGATACAAGCTTCCCGCAGAGGTTACCGAATACGAGCCGTGGGCACTTCTCGAAGCGCTCGGCAGACGGAGAGGCTTCCTCGTATCGGGAGGAGAGGTTGACCTCACACGCGCGGCGGACTGCGTGCTTGACGAATTCCGCGCGGCGAAAATCGGCCGCATATCTCTTGAAGCTCCGGAGATTTAATCATGCTTGACAAAGCGTTTGACGAAGCGTTCACCGAGGGCGGTACCCTTACCGTCTGCGGATGCGACGAGGCGGGGCGCGGACCTCTTGCGGGTCCCGTGGTTGCCGCCGCTTGCATTCTGCCCGCAGGATGGGTTCCCGAAGGGCTCGACGACTCGAAAAAGCTCACCGAGAAAAAGAGAGAAAAGCTTTACGACGAGATAACTCATTCGGACGCGGTATGGTGCGTCGCCGAGGCGTCAGCCGAGGAAATTGACGAGATAAATATCCTTAACGCTTCCCTTCTCGCAATGAGAAGAGCGATAGAAGGGCTCGGAAAGCAGCCCGACTATCTCCTGATAGACGGAAACGTCTTTCGGGGATTCCCTCTCCCCGGCCGCGCAATTATCGGCGGGGACGCGAAAAGCCCGTCCATCGCCGCGGCATCCGTGCTTGCGAAAGTGACGCGTGACAGAATGTGCGCGTCTCTTCACGAGGAGTACCCCGAATACGGCTTTGACCGTCACAAGGGCTACCCGACAAAGGAACACAAGCTTGCCGTTTACGAATACGGCCCCGCGCCGTGCCACCGCCGCTCGTTTCTCTCGTTTCTTGAGAGAGACCGCGAAAAGCTCGAGGCGGCTCTGCGCGAGAAGAACGGTTTATGAAAACCGAGAAGAGGCGTACCGGTGACAGGGGTGAGAGAGCCGCAAGGCGGTATCTCCGTCTTCACGGGTACAGAATAATAGATAAAAACGTGACTCTCGGTCATCTTGAGACCGATATAATTGCAAAAAAGCACGGCGTTCTCGTATTCTGCGAGGTTAAAACGCGGACGCTTGACCCCGACGGGACTCACCCGTACGGGACTCCCGCCGATTCCGTGGGAGACAAAAAAAGAGACAACCTGCTCCGCTTTGTGTCGGGATATCTTCCCGCACATCCGGAGTACGCCTCGCTTCAGCCGAGGCTCGATATAATCGAGGTTTACGCTGACACCTCGAAGCGTTTCAAGGTACGAAGACTCGTACATCACGAAAACGCGATAAACTACTTCGGGAGGCGCTGACGTGTTTCCTTACGCAGACACACACTCCGATACTCTCACCGAGCTTTACCTCGGCGGGTACGATATAAAGGACGCCCCTCTGCACATCTCGCTTGACAAGGCTGCGAAATTCTCGCCGTACGTTCAGGTGGGTGCGGTATGGACGGACAATACGCTGAGCGACGACGAGGCATACGACCGCTTCTTCCGCGTACTGCGCGCGTTTGAAGAATCGCCGTCCGTGAAGGCGGGCCGCGCACGCATAGTGCGCACCGTTTCGGAGCTTGACTCTGCGGTCGCGGCGGGAGTTCCCGCTTTCATGCTTGCCGTTGAGGGTGCGCGCATCCTCGCGGGCAGAGACGAACGCTTCGACGCGGTAGCGGACACGGGTGTGAGACTCATGACGCTCGAATGGAAGCACGCGGACTGTATCGGCGGCGCATGGAACACGGACGCACCGCTGACGGACTTCGGACGTACGCTGCTCCGTAAGCTCAGGTCACGCGGGATGGCGGCAGACGTATCCCACGCCAACGGAACGGTCACCGACGAGGTACTGGACTTTGCCGAGGAGAACGGACTTGCCGTTTGCGCGTCTCACTCAAACTCGTACGCCGTGTTCCCTCACGGGCGCAACCTTACCGACGAACGCTTTTGCCGTATCGCCGCACTCGGCGGCATAGTGGGCATCAGCATGGCACCCGAGCACCTTGCGGGAGTAGGCTCGTCGGGACTTGACGATATTTACCGTCACGTGTCGCATTACCTCGACCTCGGAGGCGACGGTACCGTCTGTCTCGGCTGTGACTTTGACGGAATTACGACGACACCCGAGGGAGTCGGTAACGTGTCGTGCATTCCCGCACTCAGAGAGTACCTTGAAGGACGCGGTATTCCCTCCTCCGTGCTCGACAAGCTGTTTTTTACCAACGCATACGGATTCATCCGCTCGATTCTCGGGCATGATGAGTTTGATAATAATTAAATTTATATAAAGGAAAAGGAAAAATGAATTACCAAAGTACACGCGATACCTCAGACGTTCCCCGAAGTATCTCCTCCGCGGAGGCCATAAAAACGGGACTTGCACCCGACGGCGGTTTATTTATGCCGACCGAGGTGCCCAAGCTTACCGAGGAAAAACTCGAAGAGCTCGTTTCAATGACGTACGCGGAGAGAGCGGCAGAGATTCTCTCGATGTATCTGACCGACTACGACCGTGACGCGCTTGCCGCCGACTGCCGCGAGGCATACTCGGAGGAGCGTTTCCCCGGCGGAGCCGCACAGGTAGTTCCCATCGGCGACGACATGTACTCGCTTGAGCTGTGGCACGGTCCGACCTGCGCCTTCAAGGATATGGCGCTTCAGATCATGCCCCGTCTGCTCTCCCGTGCACTCGTCATGACCGGCGAGAGAAGACTTGCTCACATACTCGTCGCAACCTCCGGTGATACCGGCAAGGCGGCGCTCGAGGGATATAAAGACGTACCCGGCGTAAAGATTTCCGTATTCTATCCGGATGAGGGCGTTTCGGCAATGCAGAAGCGTCAGATGATTACGCAGGAAGGGCAGAACGTGTTCGTGACCGCGGTCAAGGGCAATTTCGACGACGCACAGAACGGAGTCAAGGCGATATTCTCCGACAGGGCTCTCGCCGAGAAGGCAGAGAGCGAGGGGACGTTCTTCTCAAGCGCCAACTCCATCAACTGGGGCCGTCTCGTTCCTCAGATCGTGTACTATATTTCCGCATATTGCGACCTCGTTGCCGAAAACGAAATTTTCGCCGGTGATACCGTGAACGTCTGCGTTCCGACCGGTAACTTCGGCAACATATTCGCCGCGTTTATGGCTAAGCGCATGGGGCTCCCCCTCGGCAAGCTCATCTGCGCGTCGAACTCCAACTGCGTACTTACCGACTTCTTCTCTGACGGTGTGTACGACAGAAACAGAGAATTCTACAAGACCATGTCCCCCTCCATGGACATTCTCATATCGAGCAACCTCGAGCGTCTTCTGTTCGTTACCTGCGGTGCGGAGGTTACCGCAGAGCTTATGGCAGAGCTGAAGGCCGAGGGCAAATACCAGCTCCCCTACAATTATCTCGAAGAGCTCCGTGAGCACTTCTGCGGATATTTCTGCTCCGAGAAGGAGACCGGCGACGTTATCGCCAGAATATTCGAGGAGAAGGGCTACCTCACCGACCCGCATACCGCAGTCGGCATAGGCTGTGCCGAGAAGTACGTTGAGGAGACCGGCGACACGAGAAAGATTATTCTTGCGTCAACCGCGAGCCCCTACAAGTTCTCCGCCGACGTATGCAAGTGCATCGGCGCGGAGTACGAGGACGACTCTCCCGAAAGCATCATCGCCGCGCTTGAGGAGGCGACCGACACCGTCGCTCCCGCACAGCTGACGAGAACGCTTTCCCTTCCCGTCCGTTTCGACGGCTCCATCGCTCCCGCGGATATGCCCGAGGTTATATTCGGCTGACAAACACTTCATCGAAAGGCAGGACAGACACGTGGCACTTTTTTCAATAGCCGACCTTCATCTGTCGCTCGCCTCGCCGAAGCCGATGGACAAATTCGGCGCACGCTGGACCGACCACACCGCCAAGCTTGAAAAGCGCTGGCGTGCCGTGGTATCGGACTCGGATACCGTCGTCGTACCGGGAGACATCTCGTGGGCGATGGACCTTGACGGCGCCTCTCCCGACCTTCACTTTATAGACTCTCTGCCCGGGCACAAGCTCATCGGCAAGGGCAACCACGATTTCTGGTGGTGCACCCGCGCCAAGCTCGACGCGTTTATCGAGAAGGAGAACATCACGACGATTGATTTTCTCTACAACAGCGCCGCCGAGGTTGAGGACTATATCGTGTGCGGTACGAGAGGGTGGTACGTTGAGAAGCACATGCAGAACGCCGTCGAGAACGCGGACTACGACAAGATAGTAGCGCGTGAGACCGTGCGGCTGCGCATGAGTCTCGACGAAGCCGTACGGCTTCGCGGAGACACGGACAAAAAGATTCTCGTGTATTTTCACTTCCCGCCGGTGTTCGGTACCTTCGTGTGCCGCGAGTTCATCGACGTGCTGAAGGAATACGGAATAAAAAACTGTTATCACGGACACATCCACGGCTCGTACGTGAGCCCGCGCACGGTGACGTTCGAGGGGATTGAGATAACGATGATTTCGGCAGATTTCCTGGATTTTATCCCGATGATAACGATGCCGCTCGATTTTTGACGAATTTTCCCGAGAAAACCGCAAAAAGCATTGACACGGGCGGAAAAAAATTATAAAATACCAAGAGTATTTAAAATTACATTATTATAATTCTTCGGAGGAATTAGAAAAAATGAGCCTCAAGAGTTCAAAGCAGATCGACAAAAACTATTACGAGCTTACCCTCGGCATCGACGGAGCTACCTTCAAGGCAGCCGTAGACAAGGTGTTCAAGCGCAGTGTCAAGAACATCACCGTTCCCGGCTTCCGCCGCGGTAAGGCTCCCCGCTCCATCATCGAGAAGATGTACGGTAAGGGCGTATTTTATGAAGACGCAATCAACGACTGCCTTCCCGACGTTTACGAAGCAGCCGTTAAGGAATTCGGCATGCCCGTTGTCGGCAGACCCGAGTTTGACCTCGGCGACGTTGACGAGAACGGTGCCACCATCACCGCTAAGGTTTACACCAAGCCCGAGATGACCCTTAAGGCATACAAGGGTCTGACCGCTACCCGCGACGAGCATCCCGTTACCGATGCCGATATCGACGAGGAAATCGAGCGCGTTCGCGCACGCAACTCCCGTATGATCGAAGTTACCGACAGACCCGTTGCCGACGGCGATACCGCCAACATCGACTACGAGGGCTCCGTTGACGGTGTTCCCTTCGAGGGCGGTAAGGACGCAGGTCACGACCTCGCAATCGGCTCCGGCTCCTTCATCCCCGGATTCGAGGAGCAGATTATCGGTCACGCAATCGGTGATGAGTTCGACGTAAACGTAACCTTCCCCACCGAGTACCATGCAGCCGAGCTCGCAGGCAAGGCAGCCGTATTCAAGGTAAAGGTCAACGCCATCAAGATGAACGAAAAGCCCGAGCTTGACGACGAATTTGCAAAGGACGTATCGGAATTTGATACTCTTGCTGAATATCGCGCCGACATTAAGGCAAAAATGGAAGAGCACGCAAAGCATCACGCCGACTCCGAGGTTGACGAGCAGCTCGTTTCCGCACTTGTTGAGAACCTTGAGGGTGACATTCCCGAGGTTATGTACGAGGCTGAGAGCGAGAACATCGTTCGTGACTTCGACATGAGACTCCGCATGCAGGGCATGGATCTCCAGACCTACTTCCAGTACACCGGCATGACCCTTGACGGCATGCGCGAGCAGTCCCGCCCGCAGGCAGAGCGTCAGGTTAAGTCCCGTCTTGCTCTCGAGACCGTTGCAAAGCTTGAAGGCATCGAGGCTACCGAGGAAGAAATCAACAAGGAATACGAGTCTCTTGCAGAGGCTTACGGCATGGAAGCAGACAAGGTTCGTGAAACCGTTACCGCCGAGGATCTCGCCGCCGACATCAAGGTCAGAAAGGCAGTTGACTTCATCCGCGACAACGCAAAGATAGGCGCTGCAAAGAAGACTGCGGCTAAGAAGCCCGCAGCTAAGAAGACCGCTGCTAAGAAGGAAGAGGCTCCCGCCGAGGAAGCAACTGCCGAGAAGGCTCCCGCAAAGAAGCCCGCAGCCAAGAAGACCACTGCAAAGAAGGCAGAGGCTCCCGCCGAGGAAGCTCCCGCCGCTGAAAAGGCTCCGGCAAAGAAGCCCGCTGCTAAGAAGACCACCGCAAAGAAGGCAGAGGCTCCCGCAGAGGACGATCCCGCTAAAAAGCCCGCAGCAAAGAAGGCTCCCGCAAAGAAGAAAGCGGAAGACAAAGAGTAATTAACACCACCGCAAACCACACTTATTCAGGAGGTCATTATGGCACTTGTACCGATGGTAGTAGAACAGACCGGCAGAGGCGAACGTTCTTACGACATTTATTCCCGTCTGCTCAACGACAGAATCGTGTTTCTTGCCGATGAGGTAAACGACGTTACCGCGTCTCTCGTAGTCGCACAGCTTCTTTATCTCGAAGCGCAGGACCCCGACAGAGACATCAGCCTCTATATCAACAGTCCCGGAGGCTCGGTAACCGCAGGACTCGCTATCTATGACACGATGAATTATATCAAATGCGACGTATCCACCATATGTATCGGTATGGCGGCATCGATGGGCGCGTTCCTTCTCTCCTCCGGAGCGAAGGGCAAGCGTTTCGCTCTCCCCAACAGCGAAATCATGATTCATCAGCCTCTCGGCGGCATGCAGGGTCAGGCTTCCGACATCAAGATTCACGCCGACCACATCATCAAGACGAGAGAAACGCTTAACGCCATTCTCGCAAAGAACACCGGCAAATCTCTCGAAGAGATTGCCCGCGATACCGACCGTGACAACTTCATGGGCGCACAGGCCGCCGTTGAATACGGTCTTATCGACAAGGTAGTGGAGAGAAAAATCTGACACTCCGGTAAAACAAAGCGTCGCCGCTGCGTGAGCCTTCCCGCTTCGTAGCGGCGCTTGTTTTCAGCCGCATTTCCTATAGAAAGGTACCGTTTTATGGCACAGAACAACAACTCCGACAAAATCCGCCGCTGTTCCTTCTGCGGACGCTCGGAAAACGACGTATATTTTCTCATTC
>JAZUGD010000035.1:0-9541 GCA_045641025.1 Eubacteriales bacterium | reverse complement strand
GAACTGTTCGTAATGTTCATACCTGCGGTTGCCGTATGCCTCTTTGAAGTCATCGCGGGCACTGCAATGCGCGTCGCGTCGGTTTTCTTCAATCTCACGGAAAGCGACGTTTACTCCGGCGCGAAACGCGAGGCCCGGCTTAACCGTGTTTACGCCGTACTGTACGCTCTCTCGTTCATTCTCTCGCTTGCCCTTCCCGACGGCGCGGGACTTGCGGCAAACAACGTCATGATAGTGCTGATGCTTCCCGCCGCTTATGCGGGAGCCTGCGGCATCATCCGTACCGCACGGCGTCTGCGCAGTGACGGCATGAGAGGCCCCGGCATATTCCTTCCCGTAATGCTTGCGGTGATGTTCGTCACCTCTCCTCCCATAGGACTTACGGTGTGCTCGGCTGCCGCCGCGCTCGTCACGGTGCGCCCGCGCAGAACAACAAACAACGACAACTGAAGAAAGGTTTCCGATATATGGATAAAAACAAAAAGAGACGCCCCGCCCCGGTAAGCCGGAACTGTGCGGTCATAATTACGGTCATAGGGCTTGCCCTGCTCGTGGGATGCGCCGCCGTATGCGTCTTCCTCAAGCCTTACACGATTTACGCGATAGCGGCGTCGGTGCTTCTTTTCGGAGTGCTCTCCGCCGTAACTCTGTCGCGCTTCGCCTCACGTGCCTCCGCCGCACGCGGTGCCGGCGACGTTTCCGAAAGCGTTCTGCGTAACAGTATACAGAATCTTAAAACCCCGCTTCTCATCTGCGAGGCGGGTACCGGTAAGATTATATGGTACAACAAATCCGCAGGCGAGCTTTCGGTATCGGACAGACTTTTCGGCTCGTCGCTTAAGGCGGTATTCGGAGCCGAAACCGGTGACGTAACCGAAGACGGCGGCAGAATCTGTCAGACGAACGCGGGCATATACCGCCTCGTGGGAACGGACATCACCTCGGGCGATAAGGAATACGTCATCGTCACCGTTGACGATATCACCGACCCGAAAAAGAGCACGGGCGGCGCGGCACGCGACACCGCCGTCATCTACCTCGTTGCGGACAACCTCGAGGAGCTTGCCGAGTACGAGCGCGAGGCTTACCGTCACGCGTCTGCGGAAATCTCGAGCGTTATCCGCGAGTGGGCGGGCGAATTCGACTGCATCCTCAAGGAATACGAGCACGACAAGTACATCTGCGTCATGGACGCGGACGGCTTTGAGATAAACAAGACGAGAAAGTTCGACATCCTCGACCGCGTACGCGACATAAGAATCGGCGAGGGCTCCGTGCCCGTAACCGTATCGGTCGGCGTATCTAAGGTCGGCGGTACTCTCGAAAACAAGGACAAGAACGCACGTGCGGCGCTTGAAATGGCGCTTCAGCGCGGCGGCGACCAGGCGGTGCTCAAGGACGAGGACTCGCTTGAATACTTCGGCGGACGCACCCGTTCCGTACAGAAGAGAATGAAGGTCAAGACGCGCGTCTTCGCAAACGAGCTCGTCACCAAGATGTCGCGCTCGTCCTCGGTTATCGTAATGGGTCACAAGTTTGCCGACTTCGACTGCTTCGGCGCGTCCGTCGGAATCGCCCGTCTTGCAATGTTCTGCGGCGTACCCGTACACGTAGTAACCGACTTTGACGACCCGTCGATGGACGACTGCCGCGACGCAATGATGAGCGAGAGAGACTTTGACGGAGTATTCGTCAGCAGTGACCGTGCGCTCGATTCACTCGATAGCGACGTGCTTCTCGTAATCGTTGACGTAAACAACATGGAAAAGGTCGAGTGTCCCGAGCTTGTCTCCCGATGCCGCGACGTTATCGTAATCGACCATCACCGCAAGACTGCGGAGTTTGAGAGAGAACCGCTTCTCTCGTATATCGACCCGTCCGCCTCGGCAACCTGCGAGCTCGTTGCCGAAATGATGGAGCAGTGCCTGCCGGACGAGCTTCTCACGATGAGAGAGGCGAACATGATGCTTGCGGGTATCTCGCTCGACACGAAGCAGTTCGTGATGAACACGGGTACCCGTACCTTCGGTGCGGCGCTCTACCTGCTTGACAAGGGTGCGGACACGCTTGCGGTACGCGAGCTCTTCAAGACCTCGCTTGACGTATTCACCCGCGAGGTCCGCTTCAGAAACAACGTGGTAATTTACCGCGGCATGTTCGCGGTGGCTCTCGCCGACGGCGAGGGAACCGACTCAGACCGTATCATCGCGGCGAAGACCGCCGACAGACTTCTCGACATCGAGGGAGTCAAGGCGGCGTTCGCCCTTATAAAGATAGGCAGCGTCATTCACGTATCGGCACGAAGCGCGGGTCAGGTAAACGTTGAGATTATCCTGCGCGGCTTCCGCGGCGGCGGACACTTTGACTCCGCAGGCGCACAGATTCGTGAGAAGACGATGGAAGAAGCCCTCTCCGAGCTCAAGACGATGATAGACAATTACGTGGACGAAATCACAAAATAAGCAAATAACCGAAAGGAAAGATAAAAATGAAAGTATTACTTCTCACCGACGTAAAAGGAAAAGGCAAAAAGGATCAGATAGTCGACGTATCCGACGGATACGCAAGAAACTTCCTCTTCCCCAAGAAGCTCGCCGCTCCCGCAGACGCGAAGGCAATCGGCGACGCAAAGAACAAGGAAGATGCTAAGGCGCGCAAAATCGAGCTTGAAAAGGCAGCCGCACGCGAGCTTGCCGAAAAGCTTCAGGGCGTGCTCGTAAAGATAGACGCAAAGGCGGGCGCAGACGGCAAGATTTACGGCTCCGTTACCTCCTCCGACATCGGAGACGCGCTCAAGGAACAGTTCGGTATTGAGGTCGACCGCCGCAAGATAGTGCTCGACAAGCCCATCAAGGCTTACGGCAGCTACGAGCTCGACGTTAAGCTTTACCCCGAAATTCAGGGCAAGCTCAACGTACTCGTAAAGGGTGAATAAGACTTAAACCCGAACTATAAACCTCATCCGGCACAAATGCATAGAAAAACATGAGGAAAACGTTATGAACGAAGAATTATCAATGCGGCGTATGCCGTTCTCGGTCGAGGCGGAGCAGTCCGTCCTCGGCTCGGTGCTTATCGACCCGAGTGTAATGGATACCCTTGCGGGCATCATCACCGCGGACGATTTTATGCTCGACGAGCACCGTGAAATCTACTCTGTCATGCAGAGCATGTACCGCGAGAACAAGAACATCGACGTCGTTATTCTCATAGACGAGCTCGTGCGCAGCGGAACGTACGACGAGGCGGGCGGAAAAGAATATATCAAGCTCATAGCCGAAACCGTACCTACGTCGTCGAACGTACGCGACTACGCGAGAATCGTCAGCGACAAGGCAAAGCTGCGCGAGCTTATCGGCGCGTGCGAGGAGGTTTCCGCCTCCGCATACGCAGAGGAGGCTGCCGCCGACTCTCTCGTCGAGCTTGCCGAAAGCAAGATTTACGCCATCGCCGAGAAGAGAGAAAACAAGAATTTCGTCCACATCAAGGACGCTATCATGATGACGTACGACCGTCTTCAGAAGCTCCGCACCTCCCCCGAGGAGGTCAACGGCATGCCTACGGGATTTTCCGGACTTGACGGCGTGCTCGTCGGTCTCGGCAACAGCGACCTCGTGCTGATAGGTGCGCGACCCGGTATGGGTAAAACGAGCTTTGCGCTCAACATCGCGACCTCCGCCGCGAAGATGTCGAAGCGCGCCGTATGTATCTTCTCTCTCGAGATGTCCGCCGAGCAGCTCACGTCGCGTATTCTCTCAAGCGAGGGACTTATCGACAGCTACGAGCTCCGCAAGGGCGAGCTTGCCGACGACGCGTGGGAAAAGCTTGCTCACGCCTCCGCAGAGCTCTCCGAGTGCAACATTCTCATAGACGATACGACCGGTATCACCATTTCGGGCATGCGCTCGAAGCTCAGACGAGTCAAGAATCTCGGCATGATAGTCATCGACTACCTGCAGCTCATGCAGAGTGAAAAAAGAATAGACAACAGAGTAAACGAGGTCGCGGATATCTCCCGTAACCTCAAGCTTATGGCAAAGGAATTCAACGTGCCGGTAATCTGCTGTGCACAGCTCTCCCGAGGACCCGAGTCGAGAACGGACAAGCGCCCGATGCTTTCCGACCTCCGTGACTCCGGTGCAATCGAGCAGGATGCGGACGTCGTTATGTTCCTCTACCGCGACGAATACTACAAAACCGAGGGGGAGGACGGAAGCACGGTTGCCGAGGTCATCATAGCCAAAAACCGTCACGGAAGCGTCGGCAAGGTACAGATGGGCTGGAACGGCAAGTACACGCGCTTCTACACTCTCGCAAACGAAGGACCGATGGAAGAATGAAGCAGCTTAATATCATGAATCTTCTGCCGGACTCGGGTCATACCGAGTTCCGCGTTCAGGAAAATACCAAGCGCCGCGTCAGCATGATAAACGGCGACCTTGTGGGCAACTCGAGCACCAACGTCTCGGGTGTCTGCGCGCGCTCGTTCAAGGACGGCGTATGGGGTCACTCGTCGGTCGGCGAGGTCTCCGAGGATGCCGCACGCGAGGTTATTAACGCCTCACGTGAGAACGCCGCATTTCTCGCCTCCCGCGCCGCGAAGGACGGGGTAAAGATTGCCTCCGTCACGAAAAGCGGCATCGCTCTGCCCGAGGTTCCGTCTCCCGCAGGCGTACCTGCCGACAGAGTGGAATTCCTCCGCGCACTCGACGCGCTTATAGTCAGAATTTGCCCGAAGCTCACGAGCAGAAATCTCGTGCTCTTCGAGGAAGGCATTGAAAAAGATCTCTCCGTCACCGACGGAGTATCGGGTCACACCGCGATGCGCCGCTCGTACGTTTACACCTTTCTCACCGCAGAGGGAACGGACGCGGGCGAGGCTGCTGGTCAGCCGCAGGAGCTCTTCCGCGCATTCGGCGGGCTCGGCACCTTTGAAGAAAACTTCGGTGACCCCGCAGAGCTTGCGGACGGCATCACCGAAATATATAATCAGCTTATGGACAAGTGCTCCGGCAAGTACGCCGACGCGGGCGTGAAGACCGTCGTGCTCGACGGAAATCTCGCCGGAATGCTCGCTCACGAGGCTGTTGGACACACGGTCGAAGCAGACCTCGTGCTCGGCGGCTCCGTTGCGGCACGCTGCCTTGACAAGGTTGTGGCGTCTCCGCTTGTAAGCATGGTTGACTTTGCTCACACGGCGTTCGGCGAGGTTTGCCCCCTGCCCGTTTATCTTGACGACGAGGGCACTCCCGCAGAGGACTGCGTTCTTATAGAGAACGGTATTCTCAAGGAATACATGAACTCCCGCGAGAGCGCCGCTCACTTCGGTATGGCGCCGCGCGGCAACGCCCGTGCGTACGGCTTTGCCGACGAGCCGCTCATCCGTATGAGAAACACCGCCGTGCTCCCCGGTCACGACAAGCTTGCCGACATGATAGCCTCCGTTGACGACGGCTACTATCTCATAAACACCGGCAACGGTCAGGCGGACACTACCGGAGAATTCATGTTCGGCATCACGATGGGCTACGAGATAAAGCACGGAAAACTCGGCCGCGCGATTCTCGACACGACCATATCGGGCGTTGCGTTCGAAATGCTTAAAACGGTCGACATGGTTTCCGACTCCGTCAAGTGGGAAAGCAGCGGATACTGCGGCAAGAAGCAGCCGATGCCCGTCGGTCTCGGCGGTCCCGACCTGAAATGCCTTGTCAGCATCGGCGGACGGTAATGCAGTATAAGGAGGACTTATGACTGATATTAAAAAAGCAGTTGAGCGCGTGCTCTCGCACGTCGCCGCTGAAGGAAATATTAAGGCGTACGTCGGTACGTCCGCGTCCGAAACGAAGGAATTCAACGTAGACGGCGGCACGTTCTCGCTTATGCGCACCGTATTCGGAAGCGCGGTTTCTCTCACCGTCATTGAGGACGGCAAGAGAGGCAGCATGGGCATAAACCGTCTCGACGACGAGGCGCTTGACTCCCTCGTAACCGATACTCTCGCAATCGCACGCGCAGGTCAGAGCGACCCCGCGTTCGACATCGCTCCCTTTGTGGAGGCGCGCACCTTCACCGCAGGATGCACCGAGTGCGATACCGAAAAGCTTTTCGACCGCACGAAGGAGCTTCTTGATACGATAACGGCGCGTCACCCCAAAATCATAATGGAACAGATGATAATCTCCCACAAGAAGACTCACCGCGCGTACGGCAACTCAAACGGCACGCGTTTTGAGACTCACAAGGGAGTGTACTCGGTAGACCTTATGTTCTCCGCTCACGACGGAGACAAGTCCACGAGCTTCTTCGGCTCGGGAGTCGTTACCGACAGTCTCGAGCGCCCGTTCATCGAGCTCGGCTCGATTGAGCGCGACCTTTCCGACGTTGAGGCACAGCTTGACCCCGGCACCGTCGACGGCAAGTTCGTCGGTACCCTGCTCCTCCCGCCCGGATGCCTCGGCGAGTTCCTCGGCGACATCGCAGGTACCTTTGCGGACGACATGCCGCTTCTCGAGGGCACGAGCGTATGGAAGGATTCTCTCGGCAAGGTCGTTGCCGACCCGAGAGTCAATATAAGAATCGACCCCACCGACCCCGCCGTCGTATGCGGCGAGAGCTACACCTCCGAGGGCTTCGTATCCGAGGGATACGATTTCATAAAGAACGGCGTGCTCGAAAGCTTTACCCTTTCGCTTTACGCGGCGAACAAGACGGGGCTCGAGAGAGCGAAGAACGGCTCGTTCTCGCTTATCGTCGGCGCGGGAGACACGTCTCTCGACGAAATCATCGCGGGAATCGACCGCGGTATCATCGTCGGCCGTTTCTCGGGCGGACAGCCCGCAGCCTCCGGCGAATTTTCGGGAGTTGCGAAGAACAGCTTCGAGATTGTAAACGGCAAAATCACCCGTCCCCTCTCCGAGACGATGATTTCCGGCAATCTTGCGGACATTCTGAAGAACGTCCGTGCTATATCGAGCGAAAGAATCTGCGACGGTGCGTCCGTGCTTCCCTACATGGCGTTTGACGGAGTAACCGTTTCCGGAAAATAGCGTGAAGGCAAGTACGTTTTTCCGTAAAGTACACCTGTTCACGCGCGAACCGGCGGTTGAAAATCCATAAGCCGGGATTTCGTTTTCTTGCAAAAAGCAAGAAAACACGCCGCCGTTTCATCTAAGTATTATTATGCCGCTTCGGCGGCATCCTGGAGAACATTATGGCAAAATTTAAGACAGAGCTTCACTGTCACTCGTCCGAATTCAGCTACTGCTCCGGACAGAGCGGCACAGACAAAATAAAGCAGTATGCCGAGGCGGGATACACGACCGTCGTGCTTACGAACCACTTCAACCACTCGTACGCCGGCTGGGAGGACCACGTTCCGTTCGTCCGCCGCTTCTACGAGGCGGGCGAAATCATGCGCGCCGCCGCGCCCGAGGGTATGACGGTGCTGACCGGCATTGAGATCCGCTTCCCCGACGCATGGAACGACTATCTCGTATTCGGCGTGACCGAGGAGCAGCTTCTCACTATTCCCGACGCGTGCAGAATGCACGTATCGGAGTTCCACGAGGCTGTGCAGAGCTTCGGCGGGCTTGTGATTCAGGCTCACCCGTTCAGAGACAACATGACGATATGCCGCTTTGAGTGGATTGACGGCGTTGAGGTCTTCAACGGCGGCAACACCAGACGCCACCCGCTTTACGACAAGGCGGCGCGCTTCTGGGGCGAGAACGTCAAGGCGGAGAGAGACTTTATTCTCACCTCCGGCTCCGACCACCACAACGCCGACCACGATATTTGCGGCGGTATCCTCACAAGCGAGCCGATTCGTACGAACGAGCAGCTTGTCGAGGTGCTGAAAAGCGGAAAATTCGAATTAATCGAAGGTTAACCATGAAATACAAAACCGAGCTTCACTGTCATACCGGAGAGTTCAGCCCGTGCTCCGATACACCCGGAGCCGAGGCTGCCGAAAAATACATAGCGAACGGCTACACCACCGTAGTGCTCACAAACCACATTCTCAAGGGCTTCCACGGTCACACCGACCACGCCGAGCTCATTCACGCGTTCTTTGAAGCCGCCGACGTAATGCGCCGTGCGGCGGGAGACCGTCTCACCGTGCTCACCGGAGCCGAGGTTTGCTTTACCGAAAACGGCAACGACTATCTCGTTTACGGCATGACCGAGGACGAAATGGTCGCGATGGACGATATGTTCGACAAAGGCGTGAACCTCTTTCACGAGGCGGTAAAGGACCGCGACATTCTCGTAATTCAGGCGCATCCGTTCCGCTACGGTCAGGTAATGACCGACCCGCGCAAGCTTGACGGCATCGAGGTGTTCAACGGCCACTTCGGCTGGTGCTCGCACAACTTCCTCGCGCACACGTGGGCAAGCATGTGGTGTGAGAAGTACAACCGCGACTTCATTCTCACCTCCGGCTCCGACCACCATTACAGAAATCAGAAGCCCGTCGGCGGGATCGAGACCGACGAGCCGATACTTACGAACGCCGACCTCGTGAGAGTTCTGCGCTCGCACAAATATCACAGACTCACCGCCTCTCTCGGAGAGAACGACGTCTGACCCATAATGTACCGCTTGATATGGTTTTACACTTATAGTAAAATTATATCGGAGGTACATATGAAATTCTCAAAGATACTTACGTACGCCGAAAAGCTTTCGTTCAGCGCGATTTGCGCCGTGCTTTTCGCCGTGCTTTCAAAAACGGCGTCGCCCGCCGCACGTGCGGCTGACGTACGATTCTTCATGCACGTCCCCGATATGCTCCGCTCTCTGTTCGTCACCGCCGCACTCGTCGCGGTGATATGCGCACTTGCGGAATGCTTTGCGGACGGGAAAGGCTGACAACATGACCGACGGCACTTTTGAAAGGCTTCGCGCAGGCGCCGCAGAAAGCGGTGTCTTCTCGCGCGTCTCGGGTGCCGGAGCGGTCGTCGTCGGTTATTCGGGAGGAGCGGACTCCTCTCTCTTGCTTCATTTTCTGCACGAGTGCGAAACGAGGTTTTCTCAATTTCCCAAAACGGTCGCCGTTCACGTGAACCACATGATTCGCGGGGATGAGGCGAACCGCGACGAGGCGTTCTGCCGTGACGCGTGCGCCCGTCTCGGCGTGCCGCTGTGCGTCTGCCGTGCGGACGTGCCGTCCCTTGCCCGCGAGAGCGGTCTGGGGCTTGAGGAATGCGCACGCGACGTACGGTATTCCGTCTTCTCCGAGGTGCGGGAAATTCTCGCGCACGGCGGAGAATATAACGGCACGGCACTGCCCGCGGTGAGCGGCGAAGTGCTCTGCGCCACGGCTCACAACGCCGACGACAACCTCGAAACGGTGCTCTTTGACCTCGTGCGCGGCTCGGGTGCCGCGGGACTGGCGGGAATCACTCCCGTCCGCGGCGACGGCACGGTGCGTCCGCTTCTCACGTTTACGTCCGAGGACATAAGAGAAACGTGCGCGCTTGAGGGCATCGCCTACGTCGTTGACAGCACGAACGCCGACGGTGCTTATACGAGAAAC
>JAZUGD010000034.1:0-6316 GCA_045641025.1 Eubacteriales bacterium | reverse complement strand
TACCGTCGTTCTTTATGACGGTAACGGCGTTTGCCGCAATTTGCCTTTCAAGGCTGCGGTGTTCTGCGCATCCGACCACCGAGAGCGCGTGCCCGAGAGTGTACGACTCATAAGAGCGCGAAAGAATACCGCGGTTCTTTTTAACGGTCAGAATTCTTCTGCAGGCATCGTTAAGCCGCTCCTCGGGAATCGTGCCGGCTTTTACGGCTTCCGTGAGTCCATCAATAAGCTCATCAAGCTTGCAAAGGTCGCTCTCATTACTTATAAGTACAGGCATGCAAAGCATGTCAACGCCCGCACACAGTGAAACCGTCGCCGCGTCAAGTATGTTCCAGTTGCCCGTAATACCCGCCATGTTCATGCCGTCGGTGCAAACGATACCCGAAAAGCCGAAGCGGTTTTTGAGTATTCCGGTAATTATATCGTCCGACATAGTAGCGGGAAGCGATTCCTCTTTGCCGGTTTTCGACGAATAAATTTTGTCGCTCTCAAGCGTCGGGTAAAGTATGTGAGCCGTCATTACCATTTCAACGCCCTTTGAGATTGCGGTCTCAAAAGGCTTCAGCTCACCGGAGAAAAGCTCGTTTTCGGGCTTGTTCACAACCGGCAGACCGTAGTGACTGTCGGTACCGGTATCACCGTGACCGGGGAAATGCTTCACACATCCGATAACACCGAAGTCGGCGAGTCCGCGTACGTTTTCTGCGGTAAATTCACCCACGGCTTTCGCATCGTCACCGTACGAGCGAAGCCCTATAACGGGGTTGTTTGCGTTGTTGTTTACGTCGGCAACAGGAGCAAGGTCGGTGTTTATACCTACGGACGAGAGCTCGTCACCGATGATTCTGCCCACCTCGTAGGCAGAGCGGGGATTACCCGTGGCACCCGTCGCCATGTTGCCGGGCAGGGCGGTACCGGTGCCGAGACGGTAAACGTTGCCGCCCTCCTGGTCGGTTGCGATAATAAGAGGAATACCGCCACCGTCCGCAGCAGCCCGCTGAAAATCGGACGTAAGACGGAACGTACCCTCGGTCGTTTTGATATTGTTTGCAAAAAGAATGACGGCACCGAAATCGTAGGATTTTACTATATCGTAAACCTGAGGATTCATTTCGGTCAGGTCATAACCGTTCCATTGCCTGAACTCCATCATGAAGGTCTGCGTGATTTTCTGCCTCGTTGACATTGAAGCAATAATCGCCTCAACGTCGGAGTCTGCGGATGACGCAAACGGTATAACGGACGATGATATAATAAGCGCAAAAACTGCGGACAAAAGTCGTTTCATATAATAACCCCGGGTGTGATTCACAGTTATATTACGGTTATATTATATATCTTTTCCCGCAAAAGTTCAAGAACTACATTTCTTTTCGTATTCTCTCAAGCGCACCTTTTTCAAGGCGTGATACCTGTGCCTGGGAAATACCTATCTCGTCTGCAATTTCGGTCTGCGTCCTGCCGAGGTAAAACCGCATTGAAATTATCTTCTTTTCCCTCTCGGAAAGATGCCTGAGCGCCTCGCGAAGCGCGATATCCTCAACCCACGCGTCGTCGTTGTTGTCGTTGTCCCTTACCTGATCCATAACGTAAATGGAATCGCCGCCGTCGCTGTAAACAGGGTCAAAAAGAGAAACGGGTTCAACGATGGACTCAAGAGCCGCTCCGACGGTTTCGGTCGTCTCACCGAGCTCACGCGCTATCACCTCAAGAGACGGCTCGGTTGAGTTCTCGGCGGAAAGACGCTCCTTTACCTGAAGCGCACGGTATGCAAGGTCACGCACCGAGCGGCTGACTCTTATCGTGTTGTTGTCGCGAAGATAACGCCTCACCTCGCCGATTATCATCGGTACGGCATAAGTCGAAAACTTAACGTCAAGCTCAACGTTGAAATTATCCACCGCTTTTATAAGACCGATACAACCAACCTGAAAAAGGTCGTCCATGTTTTCGTGCCTGCCCGAAAAACGTTGTACTATGCTCAGCACGAGCCTCAGGTTTCCGTCAATCAGCTTTCGCCTTGCTTCCGTGCTTCCGTTTCTCGCTTCAAGAAGAAGCACGTGGTTTTCTCCCGCGTCGATTGCTTCAAGCTTCGACGTGTTTACTCCGCAGATTTCAACTTTTCCGTAAAACATACAAGCGCTCCCGCATTATATTTTCACGTAAATTATTGCCCCGGCGGAGTAAAATTAATCCCCGAACCCTATGTAAAAATATTCCTGAAGCGGTCAGAATTACTGACCGCTTTATCTATGCCGCTATACCCTTGAGCGATGAGAGCATATTATCGATAAAAATACCGTATCCCTTGCACGGGTCGTTTACGAGCACGTGCGTGACCGCTCCCACAAGCTTTCCGTTCTGTATAATCGGGCTTCCGCTCATCCCCTGAACGATACCTCCGGTTTTATCCGAAAGGGAAGCGTCCGTTACCGTAACGGTGTAGTTCTTGTTGCCGGTTCCGCTCTTGTCAATATCCGATATGCTGACTGAATATCTGCCGATACCGTCACGTCCGAGAGTGCAGAATATTTCCGCATCTCCTTCTTTAAGGTCGTTTCTCGTTCCTATGGTGTAAGTCTCACCGGGAACGTTACCGCCGATAAACCCGAAAACTCCGTTATCGGTGTTTCCGATGACGGAGCCACGGCGTACGCCGTCAAACGTTCCGCGAAGCTCTCCGGGCGCACCGTTCGTGCCGCGTTTTATTCCGTTTACCTTAACGTCGTACAGCTCACCGCTTCTGAAAGGGATAAGCTTTCCGCTGTCCTGTTCGCACACTCCGTGACCGAGACCTGCGAAAAGACCGCTTTCGGGAACGGTAAACGTAACCGTGCCGATACCCGCACTGCTGTCGCGTATCCACATACCCGTTTTGAATTTTCCTTCGTCATCGGAAAGAACGGGCGTGAGTACCGCCGACTTTTTCTCACCGCTTCTCATGAACTCAACCTTCATGGGCTTGCCGTCCGAGTTTTCAACGGCTTCGGCAAATTCACGGGCGGAGGTAACCGCCGAGCCCTTGACGGTAACTATTACGTCACCCGCCTCAAGCCCCGATTCCTTTGCGGGAGAGACGGAGGCACTTCCGCATTGAACGCTCCCCGTGTCAACGATGAGAAGACCGTCCGCGTTGAGCTTGACTCCGAAAAGAAACCCGCCGACGGTAACCTTGTCGCCGGGCTCGGGAACGTGAACGTCTGCCGCCGATACACGGAAAGCGAGACAGTATATGACGATTATCAGGGCAATCAGTACGGAAGAATTTTTATATCGTTTATTCATCTGTCCTAAATCCAGATTCCGAGAATCTTATCTCCCCGAAAAAATAGTGCCGTACACGCAAGCGCGTGCGGCACTATTCATTGTGTTCAGCGGAACTCTTAATATGTGTTACAAAATTGTTTGAGCGATGAATTATTTACCGCCCGTCAGAAGGAATAAGATTCGGGACGGAAAACGGAAAATACGGGACGGGATTTCGTATGAGATTTAAAGTCCGCCTTAATTATGTCAATAAGCGTAATACCGCTCTTGGTGAGATTTTCATAAAGTCTGTTGCAGTAGTATAAATCTTCCTTTACGGAGCCGTATGCATAATTGGTCAGCAGAGCGATTCGCTTGAGACGACGTTCACCGGCGAGAGATATTATCATATCCGAAGCCTCATCGTACGGTATGTGCCTCCCGACGTAAACGGGTTCGAAACTTTTAATAAACCCCTTAGGGCTGACGTAAACCGCGATAAGCTCGGGCTCGGTTTTTACCGAAAAATAAACGTCGGAAAATTTCGTCAGCATCTCGGGGGACAGCTTGACGGAAGATAACCTTTCAAGAAGGAGTTTACGGTAAACGTGCGCGCAAAAAGCAGTACCGAAATCACTCTCGCCGTGTAAATCGAGGGCGGAGATTCGGTCCGACGCCCGACACAGACGGTCAATGTCGGCAAGTACCTTATCGGTATATTCAATAAGATCTGCTTTTACGTTATCGCTGTTCATTGCTTTAAATAAATACGAACTGTACGAGAATCATATAGCAGGCGGTGCCGCCCACTATGCTTACAAGTGTGTTTTTGGAAAACACCCGAAGTACCGCCGTCAGCACGGAGGCAACGGCATACGGTACCCATCCGGCGAGGGAGGAGAACGAGGTATCCTTCAGGCAGAATACGACGAGCATTCCCATAATCGCAAACGGAAGAACACGTCCGAGGTACGATACCCATTTCGGCGTCGGCCTGCCCGAGAATACCGCAAACGGGAGAAAACGGAGCAGAGCGGTTACCGCGGCGATAATCGCGATTGATATAATTACTTTCGTATCACTCATCGCGCTTCTCCTTTCTCATTCCGATAAGAAGAATCGCGGTGATAACGAGCATTGCAGGTATAAGAAAGCTGTCCTTGCCGAAAATAAGCAGGCAGACTGCGGAAACCGCAAGTCCCGTGACGGCGGCAAAATGCCCCTTGCCGCTCATCCATTGCTCGGTGAATATCGTAATAAACAGAGCGGTAAGCGCAAAATCAATACCCTTGGTGCTGAACGTAATCGCGCTTCCGATAAGCGCACCGAGTACCGTGCCCGAAACCCAATAAAAATGATTCATGAGAGAGACGGTCACGTAATATGATTTGCTTTTTTTCTCACCGCATACGAGCGAGTACGTCTCGTCCGTCAGAGAAAAAATCAGGTACGGCTTCACCGCGCCCGCGCCCTTGTAGTTGTCAATCATCGAGATACCGTAGAACAGATGCCGCGCGTTGACCGCAAGAGTCGTAAGTGCCACGGTAAGCAGGGAAGCGTTGCCGCCTATAAGTCCCACGGCGGCATACTGCATCGAGCCCGCGTAAATGAACAGGCTCATCGCGGCGGACCACAGAATGCCGTAACCGTTTTTCTGCATTATGATACCGAACCCCATGCCGAGCACGAGGTATCCGGTAAGTACGGGAAGCGTGTCGGTAAACGCACGCCTGAACGTAGTCTTCGTCATCTGACGTTTTCGATAAAATGAACGAGCTCTTCGCAGTCGCTCATTTTCGTGGCGAACGAGGTTACTATTCGAACGGTTTTGGTCTCTCCTCTGTCCGTCCAGAGCTCGACTCCGTAACGGTCCATGAGAGTTTCCGCAAGAGACGCGTCAACCGTAATGAAAATCTGGTTCGTGTTCGAGTTTCCTTCAAGCGTGATTCCGGCAGCACGGAGACCGTTTCTTATATAAGCGGCGGTCTTGTTGCTGTTTTCCGCAAGACGGAAGTAAAGATTATCGGTAAAAAGCGTCTCGAACTCTATGCCGAGCACGAAGCCCTTGGCGGACATCGCACCCTTGTTCTTTATATGGTATCTGAAAAATTCAGCGTCTGTCTTGCGCTTGAAAACGACGGCTTCTCCGTAAAGCGCACCGTTTTTAGTTCCGCCTACGTAAAACACGTCGGCTGCCTCCGCTATAAAGCGTGCATCAACGTCCGTGCCCTCACTTGTCAGCGCCGTACCGAGACGCGCACCGTCAATAAAGAGGGTAAGCTTATATTTGTCGCACACCTTGCGTATTGCGGTGAGCTCCGCGCGGGTATAAACGGTACCGGTTTCGGTAGCGTCCGAAATGTAAACCATCGCGGGCTTTACCATGTGCTCGTCCGTGTGGTTGAGAAAAGCCTTTTCAATATCCGAAGGGAGAAGCTTGCCGTCGTCGTTTTTGCAGGTATAAACCTTGTGTCCGCTTCCTTCGACGGCACCGGTTTCGTGAACGTTTATGTGACCGGTGTCACAGCATATAACCGCCTCATAAGGACGCAGATAATACGATATGACCGTCATGTTCGTCTGCGTACCGCCCGCAAGAAAGTGTACGTCGGACGTGTCGGGGTCAAGCCCGAACGCTTCGAGAATAAGCGCACGTGCGCTCTCCGAATACTTGTCAAGTCCGTATCCGGTGTTCTGCTCGAGGCATCGGTCGGAAAGAGCCTTCATGACCTCCGGCGCGGCAATTTCGCTGTAATCGTTTCTGAACATTTTTGTATTCCTCCGTGTTTTATGCTCTCGGCAGCTTCCAACGGAATATTGCCGCAAGTATTCTGAGAATGAAAATTATAACCGCACCCGCAAGCATTGCAAAATGCTCACCGATAAGGTTCCACGTAAGCACCGTGAAAATCGCCCCGATGAGCGACGCGGTGCAGTAGAAGTGCTTTTTGAAAATATACGGCGTGCTCTGGCTCATCACGTCGCGCAGTATGCCCCCTCCGACTCCGGTAAGTACGCCGACGAATATCAGCAGAAAACGGCTTGTGAACGTGCGGTGAGCAAAACTGAT
>JAZUGD010000033.1:0-4283 GCA_045641025.1 Eubacteriales bacterium | reverse complement strand
CAGGCCCAGCAGGCCCAGCGGGCCCCACGACCGCCTCTCCGGCGAGGAGGCGAGAGAAGGCCTGTGCGCCGTGGTGTCCGTCAAGCTGCCCGACGCGCAGTTCGAGAGCCAGACCAAGGCAAAGCTCGGTAACTCCGAGGTCCGCGGCATCGTCGACGGTATAGTTACCGAAAAGCTTACCGAATTTTTCGAGGAAAATCCGGCAATCGCTCATCTTATCATAGACAAGGCACTCGCCGCCGCAAGAGCAAGAGAAGCGGCGCGCAAGGCGCGTGAGCTTACGAGACGTAAGGGCATTCTCGAGGGCTCGTCCCTCCCCGGCAAGCTCTCCGACTGCTCCGACAAGAGAATGGAAGTATCCGAGCTCTTCCTCGTCGAGGGAGACAGTGCGGGCGGTTCCGCCAAGAACGGCAGAGACTCGCGCTTCCAGGCAATTCTTCCTCTCCGCGGTAAGGTGCTCAACGTAGAAAAAGCCCGCCTCGACAAGGTTTACTCGACCGACTCGCTCATACCGATAATTCAGGCGCTCGGCTGCGGCATCGGCGAGGACTTTGATATAAATAAGCTCCGCTACGGCAAGATAATAATAATGGCGGATGCCGACGTCGACGGCTCGCATATACAGATTCTTCTGCTGACGTTCTTCTTCCGTCACATGAGACAGCTCATCGACGACGGACACGTATATCTTGCAAAGCCGCCGCTTTACAAGGTGCACAAGGGTAAGAAGGAATTCCACGCGTTCTCCGACGAGGAAAAGGACAAATACGTCGAAGAGCTCGGCGGTACCGGCGTCGGTATCGAGAGATACAAGGGTCTCGGTGAGATGGACGCCGACCAGCTTGCGGAAACGACGATGGACCCGAACACGAGAACGATTCTCAAGGTCACCGTCGAGGACGCGATGAAGTGCGACCAGATTATCACGCTGCTCATGGGCGACAAGGTTGAGCCCCGCCGCGTATTCATCGAGGAAAACGCCAAGTACGCGGAGAATATTGACGTTTAAGGATGAGCATTCAGTTTTCAGCATTCAGTTTTCAGCATTCAGCATTCAGCATTCAGTAATTGTACTTTAAGTCTGTAGGATTACTTGTAGTGAAAGTGAACCAAAGCCTTCCCTTGCCAGGGAAGGAGGGCCACGATAGTGGCGGATGAGTAGGTTGAAGTTTTGCGGAGCAAAACATCATATTAAAAAACTGCATAGACGGACGCTACTGCGAATCGCTCGGGGGACTACTCATCCGTCATCCTCGCGATGCTCGGATGCCACCTTCCCTGGCAAGGGAAAGCTCGGGTCCGAACCGCTTGTTATGCTTACAGACGGAAAAACTTCTTAAATTTATATAACCGTAAAATTAGCAATTATCCATCTCAAAGAAAGGATTTTTGAGAAAATTGGCAGATAAAAAGAAACTTGACGAAAACCTGTTTTTCGAAAATCAGAACATCGTTGACATAGGTCTCGACACCCGTTTCAGACAGGCGTTTATCGACTATTCGATGTCCGTGCTGACCGACCGTGCGCTCCCCGACGTGCGCGACGGCATGAAGCCCGGTCAGAGACGAATCATGTACGCGATGTACGAGGACGGCCTCGTCCACACGAACGCGTTCCGTAAGTCGGCGACGACAGTCGGTAACGTGCTCGGCCGTTATCATCCCCACGGCGACTCCGCCGTTTACGGCACGATGGTACGTCTGGCGCAGGATTTCTCTCTCCGTTACCCGCTCGTCGAGGGTCACGGTAACTTCGGTTCGATAGACGGTGACCCGCCTGCCGCATACCGATACACCGAGGCGCGCATGAGCAAGATCGCGGACGAGATGATGCGCGACATCGACAAGGACACCGTAACGTTCGTCCCCAACTTCGACAACACGAGAAAGGAGCCGACGGTTCTTCCGTCGCGCTTCCCGAACCTGCTCGTAAACGGTACCGTCGGTATCGCCGTCGGCATGGCGTCCAACATCCCGCCGCATAACCTCGGCGAGGTCATCGACGGCACGCTGTACTACATGGACAACCCCGACGCGCCGCTCTCCGAGATAATGAAATACATCAAGGGACCCGACTTCCCGACCGCGGGTCTCATCTACGGCTCCGCCGGAATCTACGAGGCGTATGCAACCGGACGCGGTAAGGTCACGATGCGCGGCCGCGCCGAGGTCGACGAGGAGAACCACCGTATCATAATCACCGAAATCCCGTATCAGGTCAACAAGAGCACCATGATTCAGGGAATGGCGGACAAGGTACGCGCCAAGGTCATCGAGGGTATCACCGAAATCCGCGACGAGACCGACATGAAGAACGGCATCCGCGTCGTCGTTGAGTACAAGAGAGACGCGAACGGTCAGGTAATCCTCAACCAGCTTTACAAGTACACGACTCTGCAGGACACCTGCGCGATGAACATGGTCGCGCTCGTGAACGGCGAGCCGAAGCTGCTCACGCTCAAGGACATACTGCACCACTACATCGTGTTCCAGGAGGGCGTAATCACCCGCCGCACGAAGTTCGAGCTTGACAAAGCCGAAAAAGAGGCGCACATCTTCGAGGGCTACAAGATTGCCATCGACAATATCGACGAGGTCATAAAGCTCATCCGCGCATCCGCGGACATTCCCTCGGCGAAGGAGTCGCTGTGCGCACGCTTCGGTCTTTCCGACGCGCAGGCACAGGCAATCGTCACTATGCCTCTCGGCCGTCTTTCCGGACTTGAGAGAGACAAAATCGAGACTCATCTGCGCGAGCTGTACGAAAAGATTACCGAGCTGCGCGGCATCCTTGCCGACGAGAGCAAGATCCGCGGCATAATCCGCGACGAGATGATGAAAATCCGCGAGAAATACGCGGACGACAGAGCCACCGAGATTATCGAGGCGGCAAACGAGATACTTATCGAGGACCTCATCGAGCGTCACACCTGCGTAATCACGCTTACCCACACGGGCTACATCAAGCGTCAGCCGCTGTCCGACTATACGGCACAGCACCGCGGCGGTAAGGGAGTTATCGGCATGGGCACGAAGGAGGAGGACTTCATCCGCCTGCTCACCGTTGCCGACAGCCACTCGAACCTGCTCTTCTTCACGAGCCTCGGCAGAGTCTACAGCCTCAAGACGTACCAGATTCCCGAGTCCTCGCGTACCGCGAAGGGCACGAACGCCGTAAACATACTCGATCTGAACGAGGGCGAGACGATAAGCGACATCATCGCCGTGAACGAGTTCCCCGAGGACGAATACCTCGTCATGGTCACCCGCCGCGGCGTTATCAAGCGCACGCGCCTCTCCGAGTACGAGAATCAGCGTAAGGGCGGTAAGATTGCCATCACTCTCGACGAGGGAGACTATCTTATCTTCACCGCAATCACCACCGACGGCGACGACTTCATGCTTGCGACCGCAACGGGTCTTGCCGCACGCTTCGAGTCGAAGAAGGTTTCCTGCATCGGCAGAACCGGACGCGGCGTGCGCGGCATCAAGCTCCGCGAGGGCGATGAGGTCAGAGGAGCCGTTATCATCAAGAACGACGAGGAGTGGAAGAAAACCCACCGTCTCGTTACCGTCACCGAGCGAGGCTTCGGAAAACGCATGGAGTTCGACCTCTTCGAGGCGAAGGGCAGAGGCATTCAGGGCGTTATCTGCCATAAGATTACCGACAAGACCGGTCTTCTCACCGGCATCGGCGTAACCGAGGAGAGCGACGACATCCTCATGATGACCGACGCCGCAGTCCTGATAAGAACGCACGTCGACAGCATCCCCGAGTACGGCCGTGCCGCATCGGGCGTTATCGTGATGAGAGTTGCCGAGACTGCCAAGCTCGTCAACTTCGCCGTATCGAAGGCGGAGCCCGAGGACGAACAGGTCGGCGAGCCGCAGGACGACGAAATTCCCGAAACCGAAACGACGGAAGTTACGGTTGAGGAGTAATTCGGAATGAGCGTTCAGCATTGAGCATCCGGCATTGAGCATTGAGCATTCAGCATTGAGCATCCGGCATTCAGTAATTGTGATTTAAGTCTGTAGACTAACTTTATGATACCGCAAACCCAAGCCTTCCCTTGATAGGGAAGGGGGATCGGCTTTGCTTCGCAAAGCCAGTGGATGAGTAGTAATGTAAAGATTTACTATCCGTCCGTAAGTCTGCCGGTATCAACTACTCATCCGTCGGCTCACGCTGACACCTGACCCCTAACGCTTGCGTTAGGAAATCATGGGAAGGCTCTTGTCTGTGTCGTTTATTATGCTGACAGACGGATAGGTTTTATGAA
>JAZUGD010000032.1:0-8020 GCA_045641025.1 Eubacteriales bacterium | reverse complement strand
GTATGATATACGGCTCCGGCGGAGCCGTATTGATGTTGAAAACCGCTTGCGGTTTTCTTCGTTAATACGCTTCCGTGAAGCGTATATCATGCGAGCGGAGCGAGTATATCATATTTGCATCGCAAATATATCATCGTTTTCCCTCAATGGAAAACGATATCATTGATATCGCAGGGCAATATCAAAAGCCGCTTAACACGTTGTCGAACATCTGCAGAATTTCGGGTATGAGCCAGCGGACGCCGAGAAGGACGGGAATGAGGATTATCGCCGTGAGAATGACGGTGCCGATGCCGCTGCCCTTCTTCTCATACCGGGTCTCGGCCTCGTACCGCTTCTCCTCGGGTACGTAGTACCGTCCGTCGTCGGTTCTGACGATGAGCTTGCCGTAGGTGCCGCGCTTCACGGCACGGGCAAGCTGTTTTTCGTTTTTGACGGCGGGCAGAGCGCTCTCCTCGGAGAAGGCGTTCTTTGCTATAAGCCCGCGCACCGCACGCCCGAGATACACGCGGCGGTAGCAGTTCAGCGCGGCGGCAATCACCGCACCGACGTACAGCGCGATGAGAACCGCGTCAAGCGGGAGAAAATAATTCGAAAACGAGAAGTTTTCGTAAACCCGCGCGGGAAACATTGCGTTCCAGATTTCGGTCATAATAATCTCCGTTACACCGCTGAAGCGGCGTCGCAATACTATAATGAAACGGCGGCGTGTTTTCTTGCCGGGGCAAGAAAACGAAAATCTCGGCTTATGGATTTTTCAGCCGCCGGTTCAAACGTGAACGGTTATACTTTATTTACAGCCGTATGAACCTTCACGTTATTTGCCGATATATTCCTTGCCGCCCATGTAGGGACGGAGAACCTCGGGAATACGGACGGAGCCGTCAGCCTGAAGGTTGTTCTCAAGGAAGGCGATGAGCATTCTCGGCGGAGCGACTACGGTGTTGTTGAGCGTATGAGCGTAATACTTGGAGTCGCCCTTTACTCTGATGCCGAGACGGCGAGCCTGAGCGTCGCCGAGGTTGGAGCAAGAGCCTACCTCGAAGTACTTCTTCTGTCTCGGAGACCATGCCTCGACGTCGATGGACTTGACCTTGAGGTCTGCAAGGTCGCCCGAGCAGCACTCGAGCGTACGAACGGGAACGTCGAGAGAGCGGAAGAGCTCAACGGTGTAGCTCCACATCTTGTCAAACCATGCGGGGGAATCCTCGGGCTTGCAGATGACTATCATTTCCTGCTTCTCGAACTGGTGAATACGGTAAACGCCTCTCTCCTCGATGCCGTGCGCACCCTTCTCCTTGCGGAAGCAGGGAGAGTAGCTCGTCAGCGTCTGCGGGAGCTGTGCCTCGTCGAGCGTGGTGTCAACGAAGCGGCCTATCATGGAGTGCTCGGACGTACCGATGAGGTAGAGGTCCTCGCCCTCGATTTTGTACATCATGGAGCTCATCTCGTCGAAGCTCATGACGCCGTCAACGACTGCGGAGCGGATCATGAACGGAGGGATGCAGTACGTGAAGCCCTTGTTTATCATGAAGTCGCGCGCGTAGGTGAGGATTGCGGAGTGCAGACGTGCGATGTCGCCCGTGAGGTAGTAGAAGCCGTTGCCGGCAACCTTACGTGCGGAGTCGATGTCGATGCCCGCGAGGGATTCCATGATATCGGTGTGATACGGAATCTCGAAATCGGGAACGACGGGCTCGCCGAAGCGTTCGACCTCGACGTTCTCGGAGTCGTCCTTACCTACGGGAACGGACGGGTCGATGATGTTCGGGATTGTCATCATGATTTTCTTGACAGCCGCGCCGAGCTCGGTTTCCTTTGCCTCAAGCTCCGCGAGCTTTTCGGCGTCTGCGGCTACCTGCGCCTTGAGAGCCTCAGCCTCGTCGCGCAGACCCTTGCCCATGAGAGCGCCTATCTGCTTGGAGTTCTTGTTGCGTGCGGCACGAAGGTCGCTCGCCTCGGTCTGTACGCGGCGGAACTCCGCGTCAAGCTCGATTACCTCGTCAACGAGAGGGAGCTTTCTGTCCTGGAATTTCTTTCTGATGTTTTCCTTTACGATTTCGGGGTTCTCTCTGAGGAACTTTATGTCTATCATTTTTGTTTTCTCCTTGTATGTTGAAAGTTGTACAATTATTTACATTTCTATTTTGCCGCCGCAGATGGTTTCGAGAAGCGCGTCGAGGTCGCCGTTGTCGGTGAACTCAATCTGCACGTACTTTTTCGATTTGCCTGCGACGATTCTGACCTGACGGCCGGTGACCTCTCTCACCTTTTCTTCAAGCGCGGCGGTGTGGTTCACCGTTACGCCCGTCTGAGGGATGGGCGGCTTTTTGCCCTTGTTCTCTCTCTTGACCGCCGCTTCGGTATCGCGTACCGAAAGGTTCTTCGATACGACCTTGGTCGCAAGAGCGAGCATTGCGTCTCTGTCCTTCAGTCCGAGAAGGGCACGCGCGTGACCCGCCGAGAGTGAGCCGTTCTTCACGAGCGCGGCGACCGCGTCGGGCAAATCGAGCAGACGCACCGCGTTCGCAATAGCCGGACGGCTCTTGCCGAGGCGGTTTGCCACGGTTTCCTGACTGAGACCGTAGGTCTTCATCAGCCCGTCGATTGCGGCAGCCTCCTCGAGAGGCGAGAGGTTTTCTCTCTGAATGTTTTCAATCAGCGCGACCTCGGCGGCGCGTTTGTCGTCCGCTTCGGTCACGAGTGCGGGAATATCGGAAAGTCCCGCCATGCGCGCGGCACGCCAGCGGCGCTCGCCCGCGATTATTTCGTACGTTCCGCCCGCACGCGCACGCACGAGAATCGGCTGGAGCACGCCGTGCTCCGCTATCGACTGCGCAAGCGCCTCAAGCGGCTCCGCCCCGAATTCCTTACGGGGCTGGTCCGTGTTCGGCTCGACGTCCGCGAGCCTCAGCATCATTACCCGTCCGCTGTCCTCGGGAGCGGTATTCTCTTCGAATATCGCGCCGAGCCCGCGTCCGAGACCCTGTTTTTTAGGCATAAATTTCTCCTGTTTTTATAGTCCCAGTCTTTCCGTAATTTCCTTCGCCACGTCCATGTACGCGAGGCTTCCCTTCGAGTACTTGTCGTAGGCGTAAATCGGCATCCCGTAGCCGGGAGCCTCGGAGAGGCGCACGTTCCGCGATATCATCGAGCGGAACAGCTTGTCCCCGTAGTATTTTTTAAGCTCCGACAGCACCTGAACGGAGAGGTTCAGGCGCGCCGTGTACATCGTCACGAGTATCCCGAGGAGGGAGAGCGACGGATTGTAGAGCTGTTTTACCTTTTTTATCGTGACGGTGAGCTGTGAGAGTCCCTCGAGCGCGTAGTATTCGCACTGCATCGGGATTATGACCGAGTCCGCGGCGGAAAGCGCGTTTACGGTCAGAAGCCCGAGAGACGGCGGGCAGTCTATCACCATTACGTCAAATTCGGGGCGAAGCGCGTCGAGCACGCGGCGAAGCGCGAACTCGCGGGCTTCCATTTCAAGCAGGTCGAACTCCGCACCCGCAAGCGAAATCTGCGCGGGCATCACGAAGAGGTTCGAAAACTGCGTCTGCACGACCGCCTGAGCGGGCGTGCACATTCCTATTATAGCCTCGTAGGTCGAGGCGGAAACGTTCTTTTTGTTGATTCCGACGCCGCTCGTCGCGTTGCCCTGCGGGTCAAAATCGACGAGAAGCACTCTCTTGCCGCCTGCCGCGAGTGCGGCGGCGACGTTGACCGCGGACGTGGTCTTGCCGACCCCGCCCTTCTGGTTCGCAAATGCAATTATGCATGCGTTCAAGCGCATCCACCGCCTTTCGGGAATATTTTTTCATCTTACCCTTCATTATAACACAGCTTTGGCTTGAAATCAAGTTATCCTTATAATTTAATATAAGTTTAGGATTTACCGGTGGGAATGCGGAGTGCAGAATGCAGAGTTCAGAGTGCAGAGTTAATGTAGTTTTGCCTGCGGCAAAACATTTTTATTAAAAAGAACTCCGTGTTTCACGTGAAACATTTTGAATTTTGGCATAACCTTTAAAACAAATTTGAAAACCGCGCAGCGGTTTTTACGGGTTTCGGCGTAGCCGAACACCCATAACTCTGCAACTCTGTGGGTGTTAGGCTTCGCCTAAACCCTGCGAGTTTGCCTGCGGCAAACATCGCCACTCTGCACTCTGCACTTGCAAAACCCTTTGCATTATGCTACAATAAATACGATAATAATCCAGCCGAAAGAAGGCCGAACTGATATGATAAGAATACTCCACACGGGAGACGTCCATCTCGACAGCCCGTTTGCGGGGCTCGGTGCGGAGCTGAGCGAGATACGCCGTCAGGAGCTTCGCGCGACGTTCTCCTCGATGATGACCTACGCGCGCACCGAAAACCTCGACATGGTGCTCATCGCGGGCGACATGGTCGATTCGGGCTACGCCACGGCGGACACCGTCGCGTTCATCGTGCGCGAGCTGTCGTCGCTCCACTGCCCCGTTTACGTAGCACCCGGCAACCACGACCCCGCGGACGGCCACGGACTGTGGGCGTCGCCGCTGCTGCCGCCGAACGTCCACGTCTTCAAGGGAAGCGCGCTTTCCTTCGTCACCGACGAAAAAACGGGAATCGACGTGTACGGCTACGGCTTTGATTCTCCCGAGCTGACGGACGCACCGCTTGCGGGCGAGTTCCGCCGCAACGGCGAGAAGGCGAGCATTCTCGTTGCCCACGCGGACATGAGTGCTCCCGTATCGAAGTACGCGCCGCTCTCCCGCGCACAGCTTGAGTCGTTCGGCGCGAACTACGCCGCGCTCGGTCACGTGCACGACGGCACGCTCTATGAGGGCAAGGCGGGAAAGTGCACTTACGCGTACTCGGGCTGTCCCGAGGGGCGCGACTTCGGAGAATGCGGAGTCAAGGGCGCGATTCTCGTCGAGCTTGAGAACAATAAGCCCGACGCGGCGGTCACTTACAGGCGCAAACGCTTCTGCCGCAGGCAGTACGCCGATATAAACGTAAACGTCGACGGTGCGGCATCGTCAAGCGATATTACCGAAGCCGTCGTCCGTGCGTGCGGTGAGCTTGAGGACAAAACCGTGCTCCGCGTGACCGTGAACGGCACTGTCGACCCCGGCGCAAGAGCGGACAAGGCGGCGATTATCTCCGCGCTTCCCGCGGTTTCCGAGGTCGTGCTGCGCGACGAGACCGTCCCGACGCTTAGTTTCTCCGACGGAGACCTGACCGTCAAGGGTGAATTCTGCCGTCTGCTGCGCGAAGGGCTCGAGTCAAGCGACCCGAGAGAACGCGCCGTCGCCGCGGAAGCCCTCAAACTCGGTTTAGCGGCACTTGAGGGAAGATAAAACCAATTCGGAATTATGAATTCGGAATTCGGAATTATTCCGTACTTAACGTATATCCGCAATTCCGTGGGTGTTAGGCTTCGCCTAAACCCTGCGAGTTTGCCAACGGCAAACGTCGCCATTCCGCATTATAATTGTTTCACGTGAAACACGAACAAACCGAATTTTACGTACGAAGGAAATATTATGATAATAAAACAGCTTCATATTGACAGCTTCGGAGCGGTGAGAGACCTCGATTTCGCTCCCGAAGACGGGCTGAACGTCATCTACGGCGACAACGAGGCGGGCAAAACCTCGCTCGCTTACTTCATAAAATTCATATTCTACGGGCTGTCCGGCAAGAGCATCGGCGGACGGCTCTCCGAGCGCGCGCGCTTCGTGAACTGGGATACCGGCGCGGCGGGCGGTTGGGCGGTCGTTTCGATGAACGACGGCGACTACCGCATCGAGCGCTGTCTGCGCGTCAGCGGAAGCGAGGGCAAGGAAAGCTACCGCGAGGCGGTATCGGTGACCGAGCTTGCCACGGGAGCGACAAAACGCGGCGTTTCCGACGTGGGCGGCATCTTTTTCGGCGTGCCGGAGCAGATTTTCGTAAACACCGTGTTTACGGGCACCTCGGGCGGCAGCCGCATAGACGGTGACGTGACCGCGGCGGCTATTGAGAACCTCATGTTCTCCGCCGACGAGAACGTGAGCGTCAAAAAAGCCGCGGACAAGCTTGATTCAATAAGAAAATCACTGCTTCACAAGGTCGGAAGCGGAGGTGAGCTTTACCGTCTTGAGGACGAAATCGCGGAGCTTCGCGGCAGACTCGATGCCTCGCGCAGTGCCGCGGCGCAGATTATAGATATAGAAACCGCCGTAGCGACGGGCAAAAACTCCGAGGCGGCGTTCGAGGAGAGAATAGGCAAAGCCGAGAGACTCCTCGAATTCTACGATTCGGAATGCCTCGTGCGCGCCGCGCAGGAGGCGGATATTGCCGCGTCTGCGGCGAGAAAGCTCGATGCCGAGGCAAAAGAAAAAGAGGACGCGTGCGTGCCGGAGGAAAAGGTACAGCTGGCGCGCGATATTCTCTCCGCAATGTCGGGTACGGGCTCGAAAATAAACGAGCTCAACGACAGATATACCGAGCTTGAGGCGGGCGCAACCGCCGCCGCAGGTGACGGAACGGCGGACCCCGAGGGCAATCTCGCACGGTATTACGGCTCGAAAAAGCACGAAAAAACGCTTAAACTGCTCGGAATCATCGCATTTGCGGTCGCTTTGTGCACCGCGGGTGCGGCAATATGGCTTTACGCGGTAAAGAGTCCGCTTTATCTCGTGCTCGGCGGAGCCGCGGCTCTGTTCATCATCGCGGGTGCGCTGTCCCTCGTTTTCGCGGGGCGCGCGGGAAATACCGCCGCCGCCGTGCTTGAGCTTTACGACGTTGAGACCGCCGAGGAGCTTGAGGCAGCCACGGCATACGAGAGAGAAAAGCTCGACGAGGGCGAGGAGCTTCGCCGCCGTGCCGCCGCCGTGCGGCTGAACGCCGACGACGTGCAGAAGGAGAGAGCCGTGCTCATCACCCGCGGAGAGGTGCTTGCCGCCGAGATTTTCCCCGACGTGGCGGACGATGCGGACGCTGCCGAAAAGATAGAGGGCGCACTCCGTCACGCCGCAAAGCTGCGCGAGGAGGCACAGACCGCCCGCGTTATTGCCGTTGACGCCGCGTCGAAGGCAAAAGTGCTCGGCGACGCGATAGATAAAGAGGCGCTCGTCCGCGCGATTGAGCTTACCGAGAGCGCACCGGGGCTGAAGGGCACGCTTGACCGCGAGGGCGCGGAGAAGATGCGCCGCTCGCTGAAATTCGACCGCTCGGCTCTCGACGCGACCCGTCAGAAGACGAGAACCGCCGAGGCGGAGCTTGCGGGCAGAAAGGCAACCTTCCGTTCTCCCGCGGAGCTTAACGAAACGATAGCACGGAAAACCGCAGAGCTTGAGGAGGCGCGCTTCCGTTACGATGCGGTCACTCTCGCGCAGAGGGCGCTTGCCGAGGCGGGAGAGAACATGAGACGGGGAATCCTCCCCAAAATTACCGAAAAAGCGTCCGCTCTGTTTACGGAATCGACGGACGGACGGTACGAATCCCTCGCCGCCGAGGGCTCGTTTGCGCTGAACGCGGTCGAGGACGGTCACACCCGCGACGGCCGCGCGCTTTCGTCCGGCACCGAGGACCTTGCGTACGTATGTCTGCGCGTCGCGCTCGCAAGCGTGATATTCGGTAAGGAAAAAGCGCCGCTCATCTTCGACGAATCGTTCGCGTTCATCGACCCGGGCAGACGCGCCGCAATCCATCGCGCGCTTGCCGCGTCGGGGCATCAGTCGCTCGTCTTCACCTGCCGCGAGGAGGATGAAGAAAAAGCGTCGTTCAGGATGAAGAGAAGATGAAATTTGCCGCAGGCAAATTTCAAGTTCATAGTGGCGACGTTTGCCATAGGCAAACCCGAAAAAACCCGCCGTCCGGCGGGTTTTATTTTATATATAAATGGTAATAAATACCAAAACTTGCCCGTAGGGGTCGACCGTTCCGCCGTGCCGGCGGGTTTTCTCTTTCGCCGCAGGCATTCTCTTTCGCCTGCGGCGAAAGAGAGTTCAGAGCGCAGAACTAATGCAGAATGCGGAATTCGGAATGC
>JAZUGD010000031.1:0-2951 GCA_045641025.1 Eubacteriales bacterium | reverse complement strand
ATGACGGGAACGGTTCACACGACCTTCGGACGCGAGACTCTGTCGTACGGCGGCGGCTCGTCGGTCAGCGACGCATACGCCGAAATGACGACTCCCGACCCCGAATATCTTACAAAATCAATCGCCGAAATGAGGCGGCGGGGTGCTGTCTGCCTCGTGCTCGAGGCATCGTCTCAGGCGCTCGACCAGCACCGTACCGCCGCGTACGTACCCGACGTCGCCGTGTTCACGGGGCTCTCACCCGAGCACCTCGATTACCACGGTAACATGGACAACTACCTCCGCGCAAAAGCGCGTCTGTTTGAAGGTGCGCGTCTCGGAGTGGTAAAATACGGAGACCCGTACGCCGAAAAGTTATGTGCACTCGTCCCCGGAAAATACGTCACCGCAGGGACGGACGCACGTGCGGACTACACCGCCGAAAACGTGAAAACAACAAGGCGCGGCGTCTCGTATACGCTTACGTGCAAAGCGGGGCGTGCCGTGATAAAATACCCGGTACCGGGCAAGATAGGGCTCGAAAACTCACTTCTTTCCGTCGCGGCAGCCGTTGAAGCGGGAATCCCTCTCCGGGGTGCCGCCCGCGGATGCGCCTCGTTCGCTCCGGTGTGCGGCAGACTCGAAACCGTCGCGTCGTGCGGCGGCGTGACCGTGATTCGTGACTACGCACATACGCCCGACGCAATGCGCGAGGCAATAGCGGCGGTGAGAAAAACCGCAAGAGGATGCCTCACCGTACTCTTCGGGTGCGGAGGCGACAGAGATAAGACAAAGCGCCCCGTGATGGGCAGAGTCGCGACGGAGACGGCGGATTTTACCGTAATCACGTCCGACAACTGCAGAAGCGAGGATAGAGACGCGATAATCGCCGATATAGTTTTGGGCGCGGCGCAGAACTCCGACTTCTGCGTAATACCCGACAGACGCGAGGCAATAAGATACGCGGTGCTCTCCGCCGTACGCGGGGAGACGGTGCTTCTTCTAGGCAAGGGGCACGAGAAATACGAAATAGATAAAGACGGCATCCATCCGTTCGACGAAGTCGAAACGGTATTACAGGCAATGAGAGAAAGGACCGGGAAATGAAAGCGGAACTCAAACTGACAACACTCACACCGGAGGTAATCGCACAGGTAAGCGGAGGAGAACTCCGTGTCTTCGGAAAAGGCGCGGACGGTCCCGTAACCTGCGTAGGTCACGACTCGAGAGAGGCGTGCCCCGGAATGCTTTTCTTCGCGATAGTGGGTGAACGTCTCGACGGTCACGTTTTCATAAAGAACGCACTTGAGGCGGGCGCACGCGTGATAATGTGCGAGAGAGTGCCCGAGGACGTGTGCGAGGGCTACGATTTCTGCGCTATAGTGGTAGATAACACCGTTTACGGTATGGGCGCGCTCGCATCGTATTACCGCTCTCTGCTTGACGGAGTAAAAGTAATAGCCATAACGGGAAGCGTCGGCAAAACGACCACGAAGGAAATGATTTCCTCAGTAGCGTCCGCGTCCTTCAGAACCCATAAAACGAGGGGCAACTACAATAACGAAATAGGACTCCCGCTGACGCTCTTTCTGCTCGAGCCCGACGTTGAGGTAATCGTGCTTGAGATGGGTATGTCCAACCTCGGCGAGATTGAGCATATGTCGAACATAGCAAAGCCCGATATCTGCGTAATCACAAACATAGGCTCGTCTCATATGGAGTCTCTCGGTTCGAGAGAGAACATCAGCCGCGCAAAGCTCGAGATAGCGTCGGGGCTTGCACCGGACGGCAAAATCATCATGAACGGCGACGAGCCGCTTCTGTTCAAACATAAAGACGAATTCGGCGACAGGGCACTCTGGTTCGGATTTACCAACAGAGACAACAACTTCAGAGCGATGAACGTAAGACTCACCGAAAGTGATATCGTATTCGATATGGTTTACGGTGACTATGCGGTGACCAACGTAGAGGTACCCGCTCTCGGCAAACACAACGTAAACAACGCTCTCGTGGCGTACGCCGTAGGTACCGTTCTCGGTATGAGCGAGGAGAAAATAAGAGAAGGCCTCGGCAACTTCGTAGGCGAGCATAACAGACAGAATATTTATCCCGTGGGTGATATAACGGTAATCGACGACTGCTACAACGCAAGTCCCGAGTCGATGAGAGCGGCAATCGACGTTCTCACGTCGGTGGCTGCCGCAAGAGGTGCCGTTCCCACCGCGCTTCTCGGCGATATGCTTGAGCTCGGCGAGACCTCGGCATTGCTTCACGACCAGATAGGCAGATACGCCGCCGGGGCTAAGGTCGCAAAGCTCTACTGCTACGGAGATATGGCGGATATAATCGCCGAGGCGGCGATAAAGAACGGCATACGCGCCGAAAACGTGTACGTCTGCAAGAATTCCGAAGCGCCGGACGATATGGCGGAGCTGATAAGCGGTGCCGCAAAACCGGGCGACGTGCTTCTCGTCAAGGCATCGAGAGGTGTCAGAGCGGAGCTCGTCATCGAAGCGCTGAAGAAAAGATTTAATGAAAATTAAGAGGGAACGACAATGAAACTGCCCGTACTTATATCGCTTGCAACACTCGTGTTCACTTTTCTCATCACCGTAATAATTCTCCGCAAGCTCATCCCCTACCTCAAGGGTAAGAAGATGGGTCAGCATATACTCGAGATAGGACCGAGATGGCACAAAAACAAAGAAGGCACTCCCACAATGGGCGGGCTTTCGTTTCTCATCTCGTCCGTAATATGCGGTATCGTCATCGCCGTATATCTTGCCCTTAGGGGAGATAACACCGCGACCGCGGGCTTTATTTCGACCCTTGCGTTCGGACTCGTCTGCGGACTTATCGGTATTATCGACGACGTTGCCAAGTTCACCAAAAAAGAAAACGAGGGTCTGACCGCTCCGCAGAAATACGCGCTTCAGCTCCTCGCGGCAATAAAGTCGGAGGCCAAGCGG
>JAZUGD010000030.1:0-3895 GCA_045641025.1 Eubacteriales bacterium | reverse complement strand
CGTCATCCACCGCTACGCTCGGATGCCACCTGACCCCTTTCGCCACGCGAAAGGAAATCAAGGGAAGGCTTGGGTTTGCGTTTGCTTAAAGTAAGCTTACAGACAAAAAATACAACCTCTGAATGCTGAATGCTGAAAACTGAATGCTCCTACAAACTCCGGTTTCTCAAACAGAACACCCGCCGAAAGTAACTCCTTCCGGCGGGTCTCTTTTTATTCCTGTGTTGCGAACACTCTGAAATATTCGTCCTCGAGGGTCGGCATGACCGGGAATGCGTCAGCGTGCGGTTTCTCCTGCGAGAGCATTCTCACCGAAACGCCGCCGTCGCACGCCGCGATGTTCGTAACCCTGAAGCGGCTCTGCAGTCCGCTCACCTCGTCGGGTGAGCATACGACGTTCCATACCGTGCCGTGCGAGTGAGCGATAAGCTCGTCGGTGGTACCGCACTCCTCAATGACACCGCGCTTCATCATGATGATTTCGCGTGCGGTGTACTCAACGTCGGTCACAACGTGAGTCGCGATGATTATTATGCGGTCAAGCGAAAGCTTCGCAAGCACGTTTCTGACGGATATTCTCTGTCTCGGGTCAAGCCCCGCCGTAGGCTCGTCGAGTATGAGGATTTTCGGGTCACCCACAAGCGACTGCGCAAGGCAGAGTCTCTGCTTCATGCCGCCGGAGAGCGTGCCTACTTTCTTGTCCGCCACGTCGGAAAGCTCGACCGTTTCAAGCAGGCTCTCCGCCTGACTGCGCGCGTCCTCCTTGCCGACTCCCTTGAGCTTTGCGATATACGTAAGAAATTCTTCCACTCCGAAGGTGGGGTAAAGCCCGGGGTACTGCGGCATGAATCCGAGAAGACTTCGGAACGCCTCTCCGAGCTTTTCGGTCGGCACACCGTCAAGAAGCACCTCGCCCGAGTCGCTTTTCAGGTTTCCCGTGATTATGTTCATCAGCGTCGATTTTCCCGACCCGTTAGGGCCGAGCAGGGCGTATATTCCCTCGGTGAAGGAGTGCGAAAAATCGTTCAGCGCAAGATTCTTGCCGTATGATTTTGATACGTGTGAAAGTTCAAGCATGTTTATCCCTTCTTTCGTGCAAAGCGTAAATAAGAGGGTACGGTAAGCACCGCGGACACCGCCGACGATGCCGCAAGCATCAAGAGGATTTCAGCGCCGGCATCCGGTAGTGAGGCAATATAGTACCCGAACGCCGAGTAAGCGTCGTAGAACGAGAACGCCGCAAACCCGTCGAGCCCCGCGGACGACAGCACGAGCGGCAGAAACGCCGCGCAGAATACCGCTGACAGAGCGGGTATCACCTGCCCGAGATAATACGATACCGATACCGTCACAAGTGATAGAATAACGGCGGCGGCAGTGCGTACGGCAAGCGAAATCAGGAGAAATTCTCCTACGGTCAGCGCCGTGCCCTCGCCGGAGAAGACGGGCATCGAGACAACGGGAGCGGAAAGATACAGTCCCTCGTCAAAGCGGAGCAGGTATATGATTACGCTTGCAAGAAATGCGGTAACGGACAGCGTCACCGATACGATGATGCCCGCGGTGTGCTTAGCGAGAAACGTCCGTCCGCGTCCGTTTTTCGTCGTGCGCAGAACGTTTACGAATCCTCCGCTTGAGCTTCTGTTTACGAACTCCACGGGGAAGGATTTTGCAAGCAGTGCAGCCACGAGCGCGAAAATAAGAAATACGTATTTGTCCGCGAACAGCTTTGTAAGTCCCGTGTCGTAGATAAAGTGCGGCACAACCGTGCCTCTTTCCCTCACGCCGCGCAGATAATCCGTTCGCTCAATCAGAGGAAGGAGCGCCTGATATTTCCCGGGCACGTCGCTGTGGTCGGCAACGTACGTGCTGTACTCGACGTATGATATTCTGCCTTCGTCAAACAGCGTTTTCATTGAGGAGTATTCCTCAGCCGCCGCCTCGACGTCGGCGGTCAGCCCGTCTATCTCGGCGAGCTTTTCGTCGGTAACCTCGCCCGCGTAGTATTTCATGTAATAACGGAGCAGGGTATCGTCAAAGCTGCGCGGTGCTGCAAGCGTACCCGCGGTAAGGTAAACGTAAACCGCAAGCACCGCAAGCACGAGCGCGAGCGTCTTTGCCGAAAGCACGGTTTTACGCAGCTCGTAGTAGAGCAGGGAGTGCTGTTTTGCCTGTGTACGCTTCGTATGTGCGCGTGCCTTTTTCTCGCGTACGCGGCGAAGCTTCTTCACTCTTTTGCTCATCCACAGCCCGCATACGGCGCAGGTGAGCGCGAGCGCGAGCAGAGCGTATAGCGCAAGTCCCACGTACAGCGCGTTCACGGGGTACGTGAAGATATTCTGCGCCGTAAGACGGGAGAATATCAGCTTTGAAGAATAAAACGAACAAAGGTTAAAGCAGCGCAGATACGACTCGACTCTTGTGTAAGGGACGAGCGACAGCGCGAAGCTCGCCGCCGCAAAACCGAGGGAGACGAGATATGACGTCACGTGCGAGCGCAGAAGCGAGGTCACCGCGGCAACCGCAAGCGAGAATACGGTAAGCGTGAACGCCTTCAGCGCCGTCTGTGCGAGCACGTACCCGCCTATCGTTATCCTGAACGGGCAAAGCTCAAACGACGGCAGAGACTGAAGCGGCAGAGCGGGGGACGCGAGTCCTCCGCGAAGCGCGTATACGCCGAGCGACGCCGCGGAAAGCAGAACCGCCGCCGCAAGAGAGACCGCCGCGATAAAGCTGAGTTTGCACGCAAGCAGACGCCGCCGTCCTTTTGCCGTTGCGACGATTATCATGTCCGTGCCCGCGTCGCTCTCGTACGTGAACGCCGTAATCACGACGGCGGACATGATGACGAACGCTATAATGCACTCGAATTTATTTCCGAAATAACTTTCCCACGCCACGGTGTTCACGTCTGCCGCCGTGACCGTTTCGGCAAAGTCGGAGTAAATCGTTTCCGCTTTTCGCTGATACCTGACGAGGTACGAATCCTCGGGCACGCCGTTGTATCTGAGGTCGGTTATGTTGATTCCGGCATTTCGTACAACGGCTTTAAGGTCACGTTCGAATCCCTCGGCATACCGCTTCTGTATCTGCCGCTCACCGAGGAGTCCCTCGTCGCCGAAGGGGGTCGAGGTGTATACGTTCACCCCTCCCGTGACCTCACCGCCGAGAATGTCAAACGCCGCCATCGCGTTCTCTCTTATCGTGTTTTCCGTCCCCTCGGGGTCGGCATCGTAAATCTCAAAGAAACGCGAAAGCTCCGCCGTGTCGGGGTACGTCTCTCCGGGAGACGTCACAATGAAGCAGATTATCACGTCAACCGCGACGAGGAGCAGGCAGAGAAGCCGTACGTACTTTATACCGAACGTTTTTTTGATTTCACAAAATAACATGTTATTTTTGTTTGTAATCGTCCGTTATATCGCCGGACGCATAGTGGTTAGGCGTACTGTACGTTGACGGGTCGCCGAACGGATACACGACCTTGTACTCTCCCGTTTTTATGTTGACTATCGCAAAACCTCCGAGGTATTCGCCGTCCACGGTGGTTATCGGATGATATTCGTCACCGGTCGGGAAGCCGTCCTCATCAATATCGTCCGGGTCGCGCGTAGTACCGATGAAGTTGTGCATGAGCCCTATGAGAACGCAGTCGTTCACGCATTTATCGGTGCCGTACATATTGTTGACGAACGACTGCACGGTAGTGTGGTAAAGATACGGGTCGTCAATATGGCAGAGCAGACGCGAACTCGAGCCGTCGAGGTTCATCGCGTATATGTTGTTCTTGGTATAATCAAAATAATCCTTATCCTGCTTCTGCAGCATCTCTGTTTCATTCTTCGTGAAGATAACGTCGGGGTCGGAGTGGTATTTGCGGTATATAATCGTGTTC
>JAZUGD010000029.1:0-2462 GCA_045641025.1 Eubacteriales bacterium | reverse complement strand
CGAACGAGCTTATCTCGAAGGTGCTCTATCCCTCCGACAACCACGAGGAGGGCAAGCTGCTCCGTCTTATGCAGCAGTATTTCCTCGTATCGGCATCCTGCCAGAACATAATCAAGGACCATATGAACACCTACGGCAGTCTTTACGGCTTTGCCGAGAAGACCGCCATTCACCTCAACGACACTCACCCCGCTCTTGCGATTCCCGAGCTTATGAGAATATTCATGGACGAATACGGCATGAGCTGGGACGACGCGTGGAGAATCATGACGGAGTGCGTTACCTACACGAACCACACGGTCATGCCCGAGGCGCTTGAATGCTGGAGAAGCGAGCTCGTTCGAATGAAGCTGCCGCGTATTTACTCGATTATCGAGGAAATCAACCGCCGCTTCTGCGGTGAGCTGTGGCAGTTCTTCCCCGGTGACTTTGAGAGAATTTCCCGCATGTCAGTCAGCGCGGGCAATCAGCTCAAGATGGCAAGCCTCAGCGTTGCCGCCTCCCGCAGAGTCAACGGCGTATCGGCGCTTCACTCCGAGATTCTGAAGAAATCGGTGTTTAGCGACTACTACCGCTGGAAGCCCGAGAAATTCGAGAGCGTGACGAACGGTATCGCGCACCGCCGCTGGCTGTGTGCCGCGAACCCCGAGCTTGCTTCCCTGCTTGACTCCACCATCGGCGACGGATACAGAACGAAGCCCGAGCTTCTCTCGGATTTTGCGAAGTATGCGGACAAGAGCGACGTGCTCGACAGTCTCGCCTCAATCAAGCGTGCGAACAAGGAAAAGATGTGCGACGTTATCTTCCGCCGCACGGGAGTACGCCCCGACCCCGACTCGATTTTCGACGTTCAGGTCAAGAGAATTCACGAATACAAGAGACAGCTTCTCAACGCGCTCAAGATAATCTCTCTGTACGACGACGTGCTGAACGGCAAGAACGTCTCTCCCACGACGTTCATATTCGGCGGTAAGGCCGCGCCCGGATATTACGTGGCGAAGGATATTATAAAGCTTATCTGGTGCCTCAGTCGTGAGATTGAGAAGGACCCGAGAGTACGCGACATCATCAGGGTCGTATATCTTGAGGAGTACAACGTATCTCTTGCGGAAAAGCTGATTCCCTCCGCAGATATAAGCGAACAGATCTCTCTTGCCGGTAAGGAAGCGAGCGGTACCGGATGCATGAAGTTCATGATTAACGGTGCGCTCACCATAGGTACCTCGGACGGTGCGAACGTCGAGATGGCAAGCGAGGTCGGTGACGACGCGATATTCATCTTCGGTCTTTCGTCAAACGAGGTGGACGACCTGTGGCAGAAGGGCTACGACTCGTCCGAATTTCTCCGTCAGTCGCCGAGAATCGCCGCCGCAATCGAACGTCTGCGCCGCGGTTTTGCAGGCTGCTCGTTCGAGAATATCGCATCGTATCTGCTTCACACTCCCGGAGTGCCCGACCCCTACATGTGCCTTGCGGACTTTGAGTCATACGTTACGACGTGGGACCGCATGACGGGTCTTTATAACTCCGACAAGTCGGGCTGGCAGTCGATGTCGGCGCGCAACATTGCCGCTGCGGGCTTCTTTGCCGCAGACCGCAGCATAAAGGAATACGCCGACAGAATATGGCGTGCTACTCCCGCGAAAAAATAATCATTTTGAAAGGAAGAAAGCCGAGAGGTTTTCTTCCTTTTGCGAAATAATATGGATTTTGAGAAAAAGTTTATAAAATACAAAAAAGGTCTCTCTGACAGAAGCCTTCACGGTGCGTTCTCTCTCGGTGATACGGTTGTTTTCGAGCTGCACACCGAGGCCACCGGTGCCGTGATGGAGCTTCACCGTGATTCGCAGCCGGACGAATATTTCGAGCTCACGCCCGAAAACGGGGTGTTCCGTCTTGAAGTAAATCTTGAAGACCTTTGTCACTCGGACGGGCTGTTCTGGTACAGATACCGCGTTGAACGCCCGGAGGGTACCGTTTGGCTCGGAGGCGAGCGTCCGCTTGAGCTTCTGCCGTCGATTGACTACGGCGACAGACAGCTTCTCGTAACCGAAAACGGCTACACCACTCCTCTTTGGCTCCGCGGGGCGACGATATATCATATTTTCGTTGACCGATTCAGGTGCGGCGGCAATCACACCCCGAGGGACGGTGCGGTCTCGGTAAGTGACTGGGACGCGAACGTTCCCGAGTTCCCCGAATATCCCGGAGCGAGAGTAAAAAACAACACCTTCTTCGGCGGTGACCTTGACGGGGTGAGAGAAAAGCTGCCTTACATCGCGTCTCTCGGAGCCGACCTTATATACCTCAGCCCCGTGTTCGAGTCTCCGTCGAATCACAAATACGACCCGGCGGATTACATGCACGTTGACTCCGCCTTCGGCGGTGACGAGGCACTTGAAGCTTTGTGCCGTGAAGCGAAAAAATACGGCATAAAAATAATGCTTGACGGTGTGTTCAAC
>JAZUGD010000028.1:0-2022 GCA_045641025.1 Eubacteriales bacterium | reverse complement strand
TACGAGGAAATCCGTGCCGCCGTACGACAGCTCGACGCCGAAGAAGACCTTAATACCGATCTTTTCGGATTCGCTCTTGGCGTCGAAGTAGTCCGAAAGGTAAAACTCAATCTTTTCCTCGTACGGAAGCGTCTTGTCTATATTGATGTTTCCGTCGAGAAAATGATTTGTAATGAATACGCCGTCGTACCCGAAATTCTTATAGAACTGCAGTACCTCGCGTACGCCGCCCTTGGCGCATTTGCTCACGGGCGCAGTGTGAAGATGCGTTTCGTATCTGTACATATCGTGCCTCTTTAATAATTTATCAGTTTATTATTATATCATATATCCGGCGGTATTTCAAGTATTTCCGCTTTTTTCCGGAAAAGAAAAAGGCTCAGGCACGACCTGAGTCCTTTTTCCGTCATTATGCATCTGACGGGTATATGCGTACGGCTTCTGACGGAGCCACAATTCAGCTCCTTCGGAGCTGAATTATGCCATCTTATTGAGGGCGATGGTGAACTGGCTCTTCTTATGAGCGGCGGCATTCTTGTGGATGGTGCCGTGGGCAGCAGCCTGGTCAACAGCCTTTACGGCGACCTTGTAAGCCTCTGCGGCAGCAGCCTTATCACCGGATTCAACGGCAGCGTTGAACTTCTTGATGACAGTCTTGAGCTTGGTATTGGCAATCTTGTTTTCAAGAGTCTTGTTCTTGATTACGAGAACGCGCTTCTTTGCGGACTTAATGTTAGCCAACTTCTTCACCTCCATAGAAATTTGCGGAAGAAAAAACGTCTGAGAGGCACGCCGTTTCTTCACGAGCATATATTATACCGCATACGCGCGAAAAAAGCAAGAGTTTTTTTGCTTTTTTTCACGTTTTACGGAATATATTCCGGATTATATTTTTATTTTACGCTTTTATTGCGCATCGCGGCGATTTTATCGTTGTCCGGAGTGACGTAAGCCGTGCGGTTCGTGTGATATATCACAAAGCCGGGACGGGCTCCGCCGGGCTTCTTGATATTTCGCACCTCGGTGTAGTCGACCGGTATGAGCGTTCCTCCGGCGGCATCGGAATTGCGCGCGGCAATCTCGGCGGCTTCGGTCATGTCCGCTTCCGGGACGGGCGCTCCGGCGCAGCGCAGTATGACGTGCGATCCGGGCACTCCCTTTGCGTGGAACCAGATGTCCGAGCGGTCGGCGACCCTGAACGTAAGCTCCTCGTTCTGCAGATTGTTCTTTCCGCAGAGAACCGTATACCCGCCCGACGTCGTGTACGAAGCCGGTACGTTCTTTACGGACTTGGCGGGAGCCGCGCCCTTCTTCTGACGGATATATCCGTACTTTTCAAGCTCAGCGCGTATACCCGCGATATCCGCACCGGTCTCGGCGCGCGAAAGTGCGTCCCTTACCGTGTAAAGGTATTCAAGCTCGCCGGACGCTATGGATATCTGCTTTCCGAGTTCCACCCTTGCCTTGCGGCACTTTGCGTATTTCTTGAACAGCTTCTGAGCGTTCGCGGAGGGGGAAAGCCGCGGATCGAGCCGCACGGTGCGTTCTCCGTACGAGCCGTCTTCGAGCAAAACCGAGTAATCCGTAAGACGCACGGATTCGTCGCCTTTTTTCAGGCGGTAGAGGTTTGCTGTGATGAGCTCTCCGTCGGAGCGGTACTCTTCTTCCCTGTCGCAGTCGGAAAGCTCCTTGTTCTGTATGTCGATTTTGCGCTGAAGGCGCGATATGTGCGAATTCACGGTTTTTGTCAGGTCCGTCGCGCGGGCACCGGTTATGGAGACGCGGTCGCGCTCGCCGTAGTACGAATCGAGCATTGCGCCGAGAGTCGGATAACGTCTGAGTTCAAGCCCCTCGTACTGCGTAAGCGGAACGTATGAGAACTCCACGGGCTTCTGTCCGTCGTATACGATGACGGGGTCGGTCTTCCCGTTTTCCGACGCGTCGAGCAGCTCCGCAAGCGAGCCCGCAAGCCTTTCCGCGTCTACGTCAGCGGCTCCCGCTTCGGCATTGCCGCAGGCGCGG
>JAZUGD010000027.1:0-2723 GCA_045641025.1 Eubacteriales bacterium | reverse complement strand
TCTCGAGCCCTACGGCAAGTATAAGGCAAAAATCGACCTTTCCCTTCTTTCCGATACCGACAAGAAGAACGGCAAGCTCGTTCTCGTGACCGCCATCACCCCCACCCCCGCGGGCGAGGGTAAGACCACCACCACCATCGGTCTTGCGGACGGTCTTTCGAGAATCGGCAAGGACGTAACAGTTGCTCTCCGCGAGCCCTCTCTCGGCCCCGTATTCGGCGTTAAGGGCGGTGCCGCCGGCGGCGGATACGCTCAGGTGGTTCCGATGGAGGATATAAACCTCCACTTCACCGGTGACTTCCACGCAATCGGCGCGGCAAACAACCTCCTCGCCGCAATGCTCGACAACCACATCAAGCAGGGCAACGCTCTCGGTATCGACCCGTGCCGCATCACCTGGAAGAGATGCGTCGACATGAACGACAGACAGCTCCGTTTCGTAGTCGACGGTCTCGGCGGAAAGGCAAACGGTACTCCCCGTGAGGACGGATTCGACATCACCGTCGCATCCGAAATCATGGCGGTATTCTGCCTCGCATCCTCCGTTACCGACCTCAAGGAAAGACTCGGCAGAATCATCGGCGCTTACACCTACGAGGGCAAGCCCGTCACCGCGAACGACCTCAACGCGACCGGCGCCATGACCGCGCTCCTCAAGGACGCGCTCAAGCCGAACCTCGTACAGACTCTCGAGGGCACTCCCGCGTTCGTACACGGCGGTCCCTTCGCAAATATCGCTCACGGCTGTAACTCCGTAATCGCCACCAAGACGGCGCTCAAGATGGGTGACTACACCGTTACCGAGGCAGGCTTCGGTGCAGATCTCGGAGCCGAAAAATTCCTCGACATCAAGTGCCGCATGGCGGGTCTCGTACCCGACGCGGTCGTAGTAGTCGCTACCGTCCGCGCACTCAAGATGCACGGCGGACTCGACAAGAAGCAGCTCGCCACCGAAGACCTCGAGGCACTCGAGCGCGGTATCCCGAACCTTCTCCGTCACGTCGGCAACATCAAGAACGTTTACGGCCTTCCCTGCGTAGTCGCAGTCAACCGTTTCCCGACCGATACCGACGCGGAAATCGACTTCATCATCGCGAAGTGCCGCGAGCTCGGAGTCAACACCGTTCTCTCCACCGTATGGGCAGAGGGCGGCAAGGGCGGCGAGGCTCTCGCACGCGAGGTCGTCCGTCTCTGCGAGGAGGAAAAGGGAGATTTCCGCTTCTCCTACGAGCTTGACGGAACTATTGAAGATAAAATCGAGACTATCGTTCGCCGTATTTACGGCGGCTCCGGCATCACGGTCATGCCCGCCGCAAAGAAGCAGATCGCGGAGCTCACCGCGCTCGGCATGGACAAGCTCCCCGTATGTATCGCCAAGACGCAGTACAGCTTCTCCGACGACCCGACCAAGCTCGGCGCACCCGAGAACTTCACCGTAACCGTTAAGAACGTCAAGGTTTCCGCAGGTGCGGGCTTCGTTGTCGTTCTTACCGGTGACATCATGACGATGCCCGGTCTTCCCAAGGTTCCCGCCGCCGAGAACATCGACGTCGACGAGAACGGCAGAATCACCGGTCTGTTCTGATAAACGCAGAACGCAGAACTGATGTAGTTTTGCTGCGCAAAACAAATTTATATAAATACCGCTCGGAAACGGGCGGTATTTTTTTGACACGGGGACTTAATTATGCTATAATAAGATGAATTATTATAATCGAAAGGTGCGGATTATGAAAAAGCTGCTGTCCGTCGTGCTCATATGCGTGCTCGCGTTTATCGTGTCCGCACCGGCTTTTGCCGAGCCTGTCACGCTGACGCTTGACCGCGCGGACTGCGTTGTCGCCGCGGACTCGACGTTCGCACTGACGGCGCAGACGGACGTACCCGCACGAGTCACGTGGGAATCGTCCGACGAGAACATTGTCACGGTTGACGGAGACGGCGTTATTACCGGAGTTTCGGCAGGCACCGCCGTCGTGACGGCGACGTGCGGAACGGCATCGGCTTCGTGCCGCGTGAGAGTATCGGACTTCTCATCCCCCGTGCTCGGCATCGACGTATCGTCATGGCAGGGCAAAATCGACTGGAAAAAGGTCAGGGAAAGCGGTGTCCGCTTCGCGCTCATCCGTCTCGGCTACGGCACCGACGAGGCGACGACACCGATAACCGTAGATAATTACTGGCGTGACAACGTCGCGGGAGCGACGGCAAACGGTATCGACGTCGGAGTTTACCTCTACTCATATGCGCCCGACGCCGCCTCAGCCGCAAACGAGGCACGTCAGGTGGTCGCGGAGCTGAAAAAATACGACCGCACGTTCACCTACCCGATATGGTTCGATTTTGAGAACGCACGGTGCCAGCAGAACACCGTCGCCGTGAACGTAAACATAGTAAAAGCCTTTCTCGGCGTGCTCGAGGACGCGGGATATTACGCGGGCTTTTATACATACCAGTACTACCTCGAAACGTACCTTGACCGCTCCGCTCTCGCAAAGTACGATTTGTGGCTTGCAAACTACGGAGTGAACGACGGCGCGCCGCACACCCCGTCGTGCGAGGGAGAATACGGGACGTGGCAGTTCACCTCGAACGGGCTTTTCATGCTGAAGCAAGGTGCGGTTGAGAGCGACGGGCTCGACGTTGACTACGCGTACAAGGACTACCCGCGTTCGATAATCAACGCGGGGCTGAACGGCTTTTCGGGAAACGTTGTCGCAAAG
>JAZUGD010000026.1:0-2960 GCA_045641025.1 Eubacteriales bacterium | reverse complement strand
ATCGAGGTGCTGACCGCCGCGGGAAACGACGCATTCCTCAATCCGACGTACGTCACCTCGGTTATATGCGGCCGTGCTGGAATCCCCGCGGACGCACCCGCCGCGTACGTGCGAAAGTGCCTGCTCCTCGAAGACGGGGCCACGGAAATATAATAAAAAAGGCAGAAACGAAAGTTTCTGCCTTTTTATATGCTTACTTATGAAAATTTCTTAAAACCGAGGTCGGTGAACTTGTACGGTGTGTGCTCCACCTCAAGGAAGTTTTTGAGGCAGCGAAGGGTATCGCACATTCCCTCACGTGCCATTTCCATAAAGTCATTCTGCACGTTTGAGGGACCCGTATAGCTGCTGCACGTCAGAGGATACGAGGACGTGAACTCTGCGGCGTTAATCGTACCCTTTGCTTCGCAGTAGTTGTATCCCGTATCTCTGTAATAGTATGATACTATATAATCGTATACACCGTTGTATGTTTTCGGAATCTTCAGATAGAAGGCGATACTGTATGTTTCATTTATTACGCTGTGCAGACAAAATTCCACCGTATCGGTGTCGCCCCAATAATAAAGGATGAAGTTTTCGGAGGCATATCCGCCGTACTTGTCGGATGAGTTAACGTAGCTGCAATAGTCTCCGTTCAGCTTGCCTTTGGTTACCACGAAATCCTTGAAGTATGCGTAAAAATCCTTCGGAGCTTCTACGGGTGCGGTCGTCGCTTTCGTGGTTGCCGCAGTGGTTACCGGCGGCTGTGTTGCTTTCGGCGTAGTTGCCGCGGTGGTCGTCGCGGCAGTTGTGGTGACCGAGGTGACCGGCGGGACAACCGGTATCTGAGTCACGGCGGGAGTCTGAACCGTTGCGGATACGGACGTAGCAGAGGTCTCGGTGGGCTTTTTCGTCTCGGACTCCGATTTCTTCTTTTCTTTCTTCGTAGTTACGGTGGTTTCCGGAACCGACGTTTCGGTCGTGTCCGCGGTTTCGCTCACCGTTTCCGAGGTACCCGTCGTGCCCGTATCAATAACCTCGGGCGAATCGCCGGTTTTGTTCGGGGAAGTCAGCGCATATATAATTGCCGCGGCGATAAGCAAAGCGAGCACGGCGGCAGCTGCGATGATAATTACCTTTTTCTTTTTCGTGAGACCTTTTTCGGGTGCGGCCTCGACCGCTTCCGTCACGGGTGCGATTTCATCCGAATCCCCCGTAAGAAGATCGTCGGTCGAAACTCCGAAGAGCTTTGAAAGCGCTACGATATTGTCAAGTGAGGGCTGAGTCTGGTCGTTTTCCCAAAGGCTGACGCTCTGTCTCGTGACCCCGAGCTTTTCCGAAAGCTCGTCCTGAGACATGTTATTGAGCTTTCTGTATTTTCTGATATTTTCTCCGAGCAATTGTTACCACGTCCTTTCGGCAGGATTATATCATATTCGTCGGGCGTGGTCAATAAAGTTTATTTTGAAAATTGTCAAGCAGCGCTTGCATTTACGAAATCAGAGCAAAAATTGCCGATTTGCGATGTAAAGTATATATTGCAAAGCCCCGTATTGCGTGCTTTTGAACTATATTATCCCATCCATGCTGAACGATTCCGAGCGGCGCAGACCGTCGAGTGCCTCGCGCAGCATCGCGAGGGTTGAGGCGTATCCACCGGCGTCACGGGCAGCGTAATACCCGTCAAGCGAAGCGATAAGCGAGTCGACTTTGTCAATCTCGGAGTGGCTGACGGTGACGGATAAAAACCTCTCGGCTTGTCTCCATTCATCACGCAGACCGTCCGGCAAACCTTCCGTTTCCGCAGGCAACGCAGGGAGCGATTCTGCCGCTATGATAATTCCGTCAAGCGTGCGTCCGAGCATAACGCAGTTGAGCATAACGGCACATAAAAGAAAAGAAAACGTGATAAGCGCCGCGACGAATCCCCTCACCGTTTTTTCTCCTTTTTTATAATAACCGTGTTTCCCGCGTCATCCGCCGTCAGCAGAAATACGTCATCCGCTTCCGTTTTCGCATCCTTCAGTATGCGGGCAAGTGACGTATCGTTCATTCCCGAGTCGGTAAGTCCTTCGCGGCTCACCTTGCCGTCGGCAATCAGAACGTGAGCAAATCCCCCGTCTGCACCTGCGTCCTTTTTCGTAATTACCGAAAGCTTACCGTTCTCTTCGAGAATGGCATAGTAAACGTCGTCCGGTGACGCCACACCGTTCAGCCTCAGCTCACTCATCAGCTCGTATACGTCAATGCGGTTGTGAGCAAGCTCGCTCTGCACAAGCTTACCTTTATATATTATATATACGGGTGAGCCTATCATCAGCCGTTTGAGAAACGGTACCTTCGATACCGCAAACGAGCATATCACCTCAAGCGACAGTATCAGCAGAATGGGGACGAGCGCATAGGAGAGCGGTGCGCTTTTATCTATAATCGGCAGGGAAGCAATATCCGAGAGCATCAGCGCGGCAATAAACTCCGTAACCTGCAGCTCACCTATCTGACGTTTTCCGGTAAGCCTCACCGATATGATAAGCATAAGATAAATAATGAGCGTTCTCATAAATACGGTAATCATGACGTTGCCTCCGTTTTCTTATAAAACGAGTGTTTCCAAGACCGTGTTTTGTTATCCGTAATGTGCAAAAATGTCAATAAAATAAGCACTTTTCAACATAAAGCGGTAGATTTCGGACTATTTGAAAAAAACTTAAAAAATATCGAAAAAAGTGTTGACAATACCTAAAGTGTTTGATATAATACATAGGCTGTCCGGTGAGCGGGCAAGTGGCTCCTTGAAAATTGAACAACAGACAACAAAAAAAGACTCCGAAAAATTCTTTTGAATTTACAGAAGCTCTAAAAAACAATAAAGAGCAGAACAAACTCTGATGTTAAGTTACTCCGGTAACTTGATATACAACATTTAGAGAGTTTGATCCTGGCTCAGGATGAACGCTGGCGGCGTGCCTAACACATTC
>JAZUGD010000025.1:0-6386 GCA_045641025.1 Eubacteriales bacterium | reverse complement strand
GATAAAACCGGAACATTAACGAAAAACGAAATGAGCGTAAAAACGGTTGTTGCAGAAACCGATTATTTCCGGGCGGCACCTGTAGTGCTCGCGCAGAAGCACGTGCGGCGCTTCCGGGAAAAGTTCGGTCAGAGAAGTGAGCAAACTGTGATTTGAATATCGGTAAGCCTCGCTTAAGTCATACCGTGAGAATATTTCATCTGTCAGACTGCGAATTTCGGACGTAACGACGTTCGGTAACTGTTTCGTGTCGCCGACGATAACTGCGCGTTTAGCACACGAAAGTGCAAGCACTCCGGTGACGATGTCGACCTGAGAAGATTCGTCTATTATTACGTAGTCGTATGCAAAATGAGGAGAAAGACTCGAGCGGAGCGAGTATGCCGTGCTGAGAACTACCGGGTAATCGTTTATGAAAAGCGGTGCGTTTTTCCACAAATCGTCAGGCTCGTAAATCTTGCGTGTTTGATTGCATTGATATTTTTCAGCAAGAAAGGCTTTGAATACGTCCATCGAGAGAGCGGAGTATTCTTTCATATGGAAATCGAAATCATAAGAGTTCAGTTTGTTCCTGACGTCATTAACAGCACTTTCAAGCTCCGAAACACGTATATTGTAATACTTTGCGTAACAGTAATCGGGTATATCTTCCGCGCGTATGCCTTTGAAGCGTCTGCGGAAACCGTATCTTTTGATACGCGCTGCTATTTTTTTGAAAAAGCCTTTGGGAGAGGCATCTCCGAATATGATTTCATATTCCGAAATCACAGAGAGAACTTTCTTTGAAGAGCAACGGTCGGAAATTGCTTTTATATTTTCGAAATTCTTAACTCCGTGTGCGGAAATGAGAAAATGTTCACGCTCTTTTTTTACCGATTCGAGTTCTTCAGTAAGAAGCGAAAGAGTGTTTTTGTGTTCGAGCATTTCCTCAAGCAGGGACATTCTTTCGTTCAAAGTCAATTTGTCGGAGTTAAGACGGTTTTGCGCGCGTCTCCACAAAGCTACGTTCGGTATTACCGAGGTTTGCCCTTTGATAAAAGCTTCCTTATTCACCGTATTTCCGAGGTAAGCCGCGAGGAAGTCGACGTTTTCATGCTTGAGTTTCTCTAGTACGTTGGCCGTTGCAGAATTGTTGGCTGAAACTACGGCAACGCTTTCATGACGCATTACGGCATTGGCGATAATATTGAGAATCGTCTGCGTTTTTCCCGTTCCCGGAGGGCCTTCGATGATACTCAGCTTGCTGTTTAAAGCATTTTCAACGGCTTTTTTCTGGCTGATGTTGAACCCGAAAGGGAAAATCGCGGTGCTTCGCTCCGTGACGGTGCTTTCGTGCATAACGCCGCAGAGAAAAGAGGCAAATACACTGTCATCGCGGACAAATCTGACGTTTTCGTATCTGCCGGAGAGAATGTTGTGACCGTCTTCCGCGACAATACCGATTTCATTGGCGATTTGTTTCAAATACTCGAAACAGTTACCCGATTTCTCGTCGCATAAGGCGGATTTCATGATTTTCACGAGAGAAGACTGAAGTGTCTCCGAAAAACCGTTCCTGTAATTGATGCGGGCATGGTATGTGAAATACTGTACCGACGTCACGCCGAAGCAGGGTGAACCGTTTTTCATAACGAGACTGTCTTCGTCGGGGATTACGGTACGCGGGTTAGAAAACGCTTTAACGTTTCCGATTTTGTACGGATACTCCGCCCCGTTTTTGAAAGTAACGAACACAAGCGTTTTGGACGGGTCGGCACGGTATGACAAAACATCGGCAGTTTTGTCTTCTCCCTTTATGAGAATAAGATCGTTTTCAGGATTAGGCATGTTATTTTGCCGCAGCGGTTACCGATTCGAGCTTCTTTTCGGTTATAATACCGTTAAGCAATCCGCCCTCGACTATCTGCGCGTCCGGTGCGGACGGACGCAGCTCTGCGACGGTGTCACCGAAGCCGCTGCCGCCGGAGGTGGCGAAGAGCACGATTTTCTTACCCGAGAAATCGTACGCCTCAAGGAAGGTATTGATAAGCGTCGGCGCGACGTACCACCATATCGGAAAACCGAGGTATACCGTGCCGTACTCCGACGGGTCAAAATCTCCCGTGACGATTTCGGGGCGGAACGACTTGTCATTCATCTCCACGGAGCTGCGTGATTTTTTGTTCATCCAGTTGAGGTCTGCCTTGGTGTAGGGCACGGCGGGCTTAATCTCATAGCTGTCCGCTCCCGCGAACGCGGCGAGCTTTGCGGCAGCCGAAGCGGTTTTACCCGATGCCGAAAAATAAGCGACGATTTTCTTTTCCATAACTATACCTCCGAATTATTGTTCAACTTTAATTATACTTCAAATCGGGAAGTTCTGCAATATAAAAGCCGATATTTGACCGCGTCGCGTCACTTGACTTATGCCCGCCGTAATGGTAGAATGTAAAAAAAGGTTTTGGGGTATTGTTATGAAAAAAACGGTTTCTTTCATACTAGCCTTACTGATGCTGCTTTCGTCGGCGGTGCTTTGCACCGGAGCCGAAACGGTGGCGGAGCCGTGCACGGGCGGCGGTCTCGGCGGCGACGTCAACTCCGACGGTAAAATAAACGTGAGCGACGTGACCGCGCTTCTCAAATATATTGCCAGCTGGGGCAACGAAATAAACGAAAAATGCGCCGATACCGTGCATGACGGCAAAATCAACCTGTCCGACGTCACGAAGCTGCTTAAATATCTCGCAAAATGGGACGTAGGCAGACTCTGCCACGATGACGTGATCGAAACGAAGCCCGCGTTTCTCGCCGATGACGGATACGTAAAATACGTCTGCAATATCTGCGGCGACGTCACGGAAAAGGTGCTTCCCGCTCCGCTTGAAATCGACCCCGAAACGGCTGCCGTGGTGCGTTCTGCCGATACCGCGGCGGTAATTGAAGCTGCCGATAATGCGCTGTATATTTCACACCTTTACACAACCGATATACAGAGAGAGGTCACAAGTGCGCCCTCGCCCTTCGAGCTTCCGAAATATACGGGAGAAGGAACGGCGAAAAAGCGTCTGACGTGGTCCTTCGTTTCCGTAGATGCGGCTGACGACACCCGTGCCCGCTTTACCTTCACCGACGCCGCGTATTCGCTTAAGCTTGAGGTGACGGCAGCTGCCGCAAAAGGACACGGCGGACCTATCGAATTTTCGTCGGCTGTTTACAATACCGGCGACGATGCCGTGCGCGTGAGCCCTTCTTCGTTTGCGTCTCTTACCGTTCCGTGCGGCGGAACTCTCGTCTCCTTCAAAAAGGAGCACGACTTCGCCGAAGGGTTTGAAAAGCCCGACGGTACGCGCGTCGCGGGTAAGGGAATGAACACGGCTGATGCGGGTACCTCCGCTAATATGCGCGCGTGGACGAGCACCAACAGCTACTATAACTCAAACGATTATATTCCGATGATATTTCTTGACCGCGGTGACTGCGGAGAATACTTTGCGCTTGAATGGACGAGCGGAAAGGTTTTTGCCAAAGGAAGCGCCTCGGGCGTAAAATTTTCCGCAGACCTTGACAGAGTGGACAAGGATATGCGAGATTTTTCGACGCTTGTCCCCTCGGGCGGAGCGTTCGTTCTTCCGACGGTTTACGTCGGAGCGTACAACGGTACGCTTGACGACGGCTCGAACGCCTTCAAGCACTGGTTCTTCGATGTAAAAGCGCCGTCGGCGCTTCGCGTGAGCCCGAACGAGCCGCTCTCGCAGACCGATATGCAGACCGGGCTTGAAACGCACGGTGCGGAATCCATCAAATGGGACTACGGCTGGTGGACGGACACCTCTCTCGGTGACTGGAGTACGCTTGAGGGCTCGTGGCAGCTCAGAAGCCCCGCATACAAGGGCGTGCTGAACGGCTACGGCTGCGATACGATGGCACAGTTCGGAGAGATGTGCAAAGCGAAGGGCATTAACTGGACGGTTTACGTCCTGCTTCACGATACTCTGGGCGAGGACGGCGAGCCGACGAATGAGTACGGCGAGTTCAACTCTCTCGACCACCCCGATTGGTTTACCGACCGTATTCTCGGTACCGGCATGGGTACGTGCGCAGACCTCGGAAACGAAGAATGCGTCGATTACCTCAAGGGCGCGATGGCGGACTTCTTCACGGGCAACAACGTACGCACGTGGCGCTCCGACATGGAGCCGATAGCGTACTTCTCCGATAAGGAAAACCGTCACGATGCATACGGTTCCGACGTAATGTACTGGTGTACGAGAGGCTTTGAGGAGCTCGTCTCGTCACTGTATGAAAACGTTCCGGGCTTCCGTTACGAATCGTGCGCCTCGGGCGGTGCAATGAAGGACCTTCTCACCGCAAGATATGCCGTGTCGATAAACTGCGACGACTCCGCAAATTACGTGAGTCTGCGCACAACGTTCTGGGACAGCTCGTACGTAATAAATCCGTCTCAGCTTCAGCTGCCGTGCAATATTGATTTCTTCAACGTTGACACCGGCAGTCTGTGGCCGGAGGTGCCTGCGGGAACCGACAAGAAAACGCTTATGGATATGGGCATGAGAACGCTTATGCTCGGCTCGCCCATGTTCTCGTCGTCCTCGTGTACCGTTGAGAAGGATTACTACGAAACCTACTCGGCACTGTACGCCGAGAAGATACGTCCGCTCGTGAGGGACGGCGAGCTTTATCACGTGCTCCCGCGTCCCGACGGGAAAAATTACGACGGCGTGATGTACGCCGACCCCGATGCCGCGGGCGAAACGAAGGGTGTCGTTTTCCTCTTCAAGCCCTCGCCCGAAGCGGGTGAGAGCTGCCGCGTTACTCTGCGCGGTCTTATCCCCGACGTGAGCTACGACCTCTCGTTTGAGGACAGACCGGAGCAGAACGTGACCCTCACGGGAGAAGAACTGATGCAGAGCGGTATCGACATCGCAATCGACGGCATAGGCTCGGAGCTTATATTTATTACGGAGACAAAATGAAACTGCTTTTTGACTTGTTTCTCACCTTTTTCAAAATAGGCGCGTTTACGTTCGGCGGAGGCTACGCCATGCTTCCGCTTATCGAGAACGACTGCGTTGACAGAAAAAAGTGGATAACCCACGACGATATGATGAACGTGACGGTAATTGCGGAGTCAACCCCCGGACCCGTCGCAATCAACTGCTCGACGTTCGTCGGGTACAGACAGAAGGGAATCGCGGGTGCTGCCGCCGCAACGCTCGGCGTGGTGCTCCCGTCGTTCATCATCATCTACGTTATAGCGGTATTTCTGAACCGCTTCCTCGAAATCGAGATAATCGCGAACGCCTTCCGCGGCATGAAGGTCTGCGTAGGCATACTCATTCTCAACGCGGGAATCAATATGTTCCGCAAGATGAAGAAGGATGCCGTCACCTGCACCGCGGCGGCATGCTCGCTCGTGCTGATGCTTCTCTCGCAGATTTTTGCGTGGAACGTATCGTCGCTCGTGCTCATGGGCGCGGGTGCGCTCGTCGGCATCATCACGTGTGCGGTACGCACGACGGCGGAGAAAGCGAGGGGTGACAAATGATATTCCTCGAACTCTTTCTCGGCTTTCTCAAGGTCGGCTGCTTCTCGTTCGGCGGCGCGTACGCGGCGATACCGATAATCCGCGACGTCGTGCTCTCGTACGGCTGGCTCACCGACGATATGCTCTCCTATATGATAGCGGTCAGCGAAAGCACGCCGGGCCCGATAATGGTCAACCTTGCCACCTATATAGGGCAGAGCCGGGGCGGGCTTCTCGGAGCCGCCATTGCCACCGTCACCGTGGTGCTCCCCGCGTTCGTTATAATCATCCTCGTCGTGACGGTGTTCGACAAACTGCTTAAATATAAGTACGTCCGCGCCGCGCTTGACGGCATCATTCCCGCCGTCGTCGGCGTTATCACCGCCGTAGGTGCGTATATGCTTGCAAAGGCACTCTTCGGAATACCGGACGGCTTCTCCTTCGGAGTAAAAGACGCGGTAATCGCCATAGCCGTTGCCGCCGTCGCTTTCCCGTACAAGAGAGTAATAAAAAAGAAGCCCTCGCCGATAATGCTCATCGTTCTCTCGGCAGTGCTCGGAATACTGATTTATTAAAAAGAAAAGGCATCGCACGATGCGGAGTGTTCCAAAGGACACTCCGCAACGAAATAAATCCCTTGCGGGATTTGTGAAATATCCTCCGGATGTGAAATACGCCTGCGGCGTGTGAAATGCCTGCGGGCGTGAGGGATTTATTTCATTTCACATTGCGAAGCAATATTTCACAATCGCAATGCGATTATTTCACATTTGCCGTAAGGCAAATATTTCACTTATAATACCAACTGAAAAGAAAAACAGGCTGATTTGTTTGTCAGCCTGTTTCCTTTTGACTAAATGCG
>JAZUGD010000024.1:0-1514 GCA_045641025.1 Eubacteriales bacterium | reverse complement strand
AAGCTGATATCTGTCTACCTGCGTACCGGTTTCCGTCGCCGTGATGATTATGTTGTGATAAATCTCGCCGTCGTTCTTAAAGTCGGCGATAAGCCAGTCGTCGTAGTATTCAACGTTCATCTCGTCGGCGAAGGTGTCGTCGCTTATTTCGATGCCGCCGTGATGATAAAGTACCATACTCGTCGCCGTGGTGCTTATCGTGATCTTCGAGCCGTTTTCGGTGGCGACGCATATATCGCCGTTCATCGGCGCTCTTCTCGTTTCGCCCGCCCAGCTCGTAAGTCCGCTTTCCATTACCCAGCTGTTCGCGTTGACCGAGTTTTCGGCGTGTATGAATTCAAGTGCCGTGTTTTCGAAGTCGATGTTGATATCTTCCGCCTTTTCCGAAACGTAGACCGCGACTTCGACAAAGCTGTTCGTCGCCCTGTCTTCTATCTGGATAACGGTCGAGCCGATAGCGGAGGGGACCGCGTTCACAAGTCCTTTTTCAAAGTAAAGAATACCAAGTATCGGCTTCCAGCTTTCCTCGCCGTTGCTTATCTCTCTTACGACGATATCGTTCTTGTCCGTCGTGGAGTTATACAGGCAGGAGAGGGAAAGGGTCGCGCCTACCGACATCTCTACGCGAAGCGGCTGCGCGAAAACGGTCTTCTGCGCGAGCTTCGTTTTGATTTCGTTGTCGGCGGTGTACTGTTCTTTATATGTTACGTTGTAAATTCCGTCGTTTATCTCGAAATTGTCGTTTTCCGAGAAGAGACGTAAACCGAGATGCAGACCGTCTTCAAGATAAGCGTTCTTCGGAACGCAAAGCGTACCGTGAATATTTCTCGCGTATCCGTTCGAAAGCCCTCTGTCTCCGCTTGAATCCTTCGGGACGTAGACGCCGTTTGCGAAATCATCGGTTATATCAAGCGTCGAGCTTACGCGTATCGGAGCTTCTTTTTCGGTTACAAGCTTGCTTCCGGTTATGTTAAGAGGCGTTTCGACGCCGTCGGAAACTTCATAGAAGAACTGCATCGTAAGCCCTTCGGCTTTTTCGCTTCCGCGGTTGGTAACGATAATGTCGACGTCGTAATATACCTTGTCGTCGACGACTCTCGCGAAGGTGAACTCGCTCTTTTCGATAGCAAGCTCGGGCGAGCTGCCGACGGTCAGAAGCGCTTCGCTTACGCTGCCGTAAGCCGTTCCGCCCGTGCTTTCGATATATTCCTTGTCCTCGCTGACGGTAAGCACGAAGTAAGTGCCGTCGGGAAGGTCCGCTTTAAGCGAATCCGAAACGAGCTCGAGCGTTATCTCCGAGCCGGAGGGAACGTTCGAATAAATGTTCCATTTGGCGAGAGACTGAACGTAGTTGACCGTTTCGGTAACGGCTTTAAGCTCTACGGTTATCGGGTTTGCTTCCGAGCCTCTTATCGAAGCGGTGCCGAGGTTCGTGAATCCGACTTTGCCGGTAAGCTTGCTTCCCGCCGAGAAGTTTCTTTCGTCGAGCGTAAGATATTCTTCCGCGACGTATT